>JADMIN010000715.1 GCA_015478575.1 Ktedonobacterales bacterium
CGAAGATGGCAATGGAAAGGTTATCCGGGTGCTGGGCGGTGACACTGGCGAGCGGTGGCAAGGCGCTCTGGCCAGATGTAGATGAGCGGTTCATGCGCCTCGCACCCGACCATATCGCCGCTTGGGGGATAGAGGCCGCCCCCTTCCAGTCGCACAGCCGCGCGGTTCCTGGGCGCTGAAGCGGAGGCATCCCCCTCGCGCGGGCAGGGGAGGACAGCCACGCACACGCCCATGGGCACGTGAGGGCGCTGGGGAGATTTGGCACTTGTCGCGGGCAAACCAGCATTCTATAGTTGGGCGCGGGGCAGCGGTACAGGTGTATGGTGGCATGCGCGAGAGCGGGGCGGCGGGGGAGGGGGAGGAGAGCATGGACGAGCGGCGGAACGAGGCCGCGCGGCGGCGGGCGGCGGTAACGCGAGAGACGGGGGCGGCGTGGGGCCCGACGGAGATACCACCTGATGAGCGTGCCTTCACGCTCTACTGCCAGGGGTGGGGTGCTCCTCACATCGCGCGCGCGCTGGGCACGGACGCCAGAACGGTGCGCCGCTGGCTCGAAGCGGGGATGCGCACGCTGGCCAGCGACGGCCTCGCCGCCGAGCATGCCCAGCAGGTGTTGCGGGCCATCGAGAGCCAGCGCGCCATCGCGACGGCCGCTTGGGCTGCCCACGAGCGTGAGTGCGAGATCGAGCGGGCGCTGCTCGCTGGTGAGTTGGATCACGTGCGGCGGCGCAAGGTGAAAGCGCACGAGGTGAAAGCGCGCGAGGTGAGGGGTGAGGGAGGCGGTGAGGTGGGCGCGTCGGGGGCGCTGACCGAGGAATATGAGCGCCCACACCGCACGAGCCAGGCGGCGCGCTACCTCAGCATCGCGCTGGCGGCGCAGCGTGAGGTCGCGCGGCTGCAGGGCCTCTACGCGCACATCGAGCCGGAGCCACGCGAGGTGCATATTGTCGTCACGCGCGAGGACCTAACCCCCCAGCCCCCTTCCCTAGGAGGGAAGGGGGAGGAGATGGGCGAAGGTCTAGGGGAGCGGCAAAGCCAGGGGTCGTGATGGCGCTGCGGGGTCGGGGTGCGCGGGGTCGGGGTGCGCGGGGTCGGGGCGCCACGGGGGCCACGAGCCGACGGAGATGCGAGCGGGACACACGGCCTTTCCGGCGCGGGCGTGCGTCAGCATGAGGCCGGGGGATTCACTGACACTGAGCCGCCAGGATGGGCGGGCTATTTCCTCGATGAGCTGTCCCTCGCAGGCCCATCATCGCGTCGCGTCGCGATGTGCCGCCCTGCTGGCCTCTCGGAGCGCGGGCAGCGAGACGGCCAGCGAGACGGCCAGCGAGACGGCATGGAGTGGAAGCGAAGGCGGAGGAAGGGAGGGGCGGTCTATGCCCATGAGCCACGAGCCGAGCGCCAAGAGGCCGATCTTCACGCAGTGGCGGCTCACGCCGATACAGTGGCGGTTTGTCACCTGTGAGCGGCGCTTCAGCTTCTATGTCGGCGGCATCGGCGCGGGCAAGACGTTCGCGGGGGCGGCGCGGGCGATCCTGCGGATGCTCGACCAGCCGGGGTCGCTGGGGCTGATCGGCGCGCCGACCTATCCGATGCTGCGCGACGCGACACAGCGCACCTTCTTCGAGCTGCTGCCGCCCACACTGATCCGTGGCTATTCCAAGACGGAGGGCCACCTGCTCCTCAGCAACGGCGCCGAGGCCCTCTTCCGCTCGCTCGACGCGCCAGACC
>JADMIN010000716.1 GCA_015478575.1 Ktedonobacterales bacterium
CCCCTCAGCCCGGCCTAGCGAGCCAGGACACCATCATCCAAAGCGCCCCCACAACGAACCTCGCGGGGCATCGCGCATTTCGCACCGCCAGGGGGATCCATCCCCACGCTCCTCTGTTCGGCGGGCACGGCCAAGAGCGTAGCGCCGTCGGGCCTCAGGCCGCGTCGGTGGAATTCGTGTCGTTCGCCTCATGCCGCGGCACAGCATCGGAGGGGCCGGTGCTGGGGCGTGTGTTCTCGTCCTCGTCTTCGTGCGTGACGTTGAGGGCGCGCTCGATCTGTACGCGCCGTGTCGCCCGCTCGCGCCGCAGGACATCCCAGAGCTGCTCGATCTCCGCGCCAATGGCCCGAATGCGCGCGCTGTTGGCGTGAGCGAGGAACGGGTGCGCCGCGGATTTCGTATAGAGCTTCTGGCGCTCTTTGGTGAGCTGCTGAATGCGCGTGAGGGTCGTGCTTCGCTCGCTCATCCGCGCCTCGTCCCCAAGGGTACCTTCGATCACGATCGCTTCGAGCGGCGAGAGGTCCGTTTTCCGGGCTGTAGTGGCCATGTCTGGGTCCTCCCTGTATCTACATTTCGCTTCTCCTGGCGGTTCTGATGCGCTGAGGCGCCGCCCGGGCTTGGAAGTACAGACGAGCCGAAGCTTCTGGCGGTCAGCACTCCCACAGAACTCCCCCTGGAGGTACCGCTCCCCGCTACGCACTCGCCTGCCCAGCGATGAGGCGGAGCACAACCCTCCTCACACCACCCCGTGAAGCGGAGGAGATGGAGGCGGGCATCCCCATGCGTCTCGGCTTAATAAAGTTGACACGTCATAAACAAAGTTAATGTTGATATTGACTTTCCTTCTTGGGCATGGTATATCTCTCTGCAGAGAACACATGACACTCGACGCATCCCTCCGATTGGGCATGCGCGATCTTTAGCGAAGGGTACCGGTCACCATGGCGCAACTCCATCCCTTCGATGGCACTTGCCCCATCTGCGGCGATATCATGCTCGTCTCGCGGATGAGCTGTGGCCACTGTGGCAGCGCACTCGAAGGCGCGTTCACGCTGGGCGGGCGCCCCGATGCCCTCCCATCTAGGCGCAGCGGCCCCCTGGGGCAGCGTCCCGACCGCGCTGACATCGAGGCACGCTTCGGGCGGCTGGCCCGCCTGGATGCCGCCCAACTGGAGTTCGTTGAGGCGTTCCTTCGCTGCCGCGGCATCATCAAGAACGTCGAGGATATGCTGGGCATTTCCTATCCAACCGTCAAGGCGCGGCTGGCCACCGTGCTGGAGGCGATGGGCTTTAGCACCGAAGAGGGACAGCCCGCCGCCGAGCACCGCCGCCAGCGCCGCGAGATCCTGGCCGACCTAGCCGCCGGGCGCATCACCACCGAAGAGGCGCATCAGCAGCTTGCCCGCGCCCAGGCGACCAGCGGCGATGAGATGCTAGAGTAGGCGTCATTGTCCGCGCGACGCGGGGCACCGCGGGCCTAGCGTACCGGCGCGCGCAATGGCAACGAGCCGCCAGACGGCGCGGGAGTGAGAGAGGAGGAACAGGTGACGATTCCAGGTGGTTCATGGGAGCAAGGCCAGGCTCACTACGCGCAACTCCTGCGCGAAGCCGAGCGGGAACGGCTCCTCAACGAGGCCGATGGCTACCAATCCACACTGCGAGCGCGGACGCTCCATCGGGTGGGCGCGTTCCTTGTCGCCTGTGGCCAGCGGCTCGATGTCGGACCCTGG
>JADMIN010000717.1 GCA_015478575.1 Ktedonobacterales bacterium
TGGAGACCACACGCAGCCTGGCGAGGAGGGCGCGGCTTCGACCATCGCCGCGTGGGCAGCAGACGGAAATGCCGCCCTCTCAGCCCTGCGCGAGCGGGCACGCGCAGGAGGGCGGGCTGTCATCTGCAGCGTCGATGCGGGGCAGGCAGACTACTATTGCTACGTGCATCGGCGCAAGCTGCTCGCCAAAAAGCCGGAACCTGCATGAGAAACCGTAAGAACGCAGCCCGGTCCCCCCCACAAGATCGTTCCCATGAAATCTAGCAGGCACGGACCCCGTTTGATGGCGGCCCGCGCCTGCTTTGCGCATAGCAGATGGAGAGAAGCATGCCGTCGCAATACAGAAGCACCCCGCTTCATCGCCTCTGGGATCGCTGCGCCGCGGCCGGGCTTCAGCCGGCCGCGGCAATCGAGCAGCTCTCGTCACTGCTCCTGCTCAAGCAGCTGGAAGAGCGGGAGCTGCCGGGTGCGCTTCCCTATCCAGGACAGCCGCAGCAGCTGTCACCCCACGCCCTACCGGACAAAGCGCGCTGGAGCACTTTGCGCGCCATGCCGCCGGAAACCCGCTTCCACGCCATCGAGGAGGAGGTGCTCCCCTGGTTACGAGCGCAGGACTTCGGTGGGGCGAACCATTTCCGAGACGCCTCGCTCTCGCTCGCCGGGGCCCCCGTGCTGCAGGAGATCATGGACCTGCTCGATGCGCTGTTCCCCTCTCCCGAACGCGCGGAGCAGTGGGAGCACGCCTACGAGGCCCTCATGGCGACCGCCGAGGAAGCTGCCTCTGCCTGGGCAAAGCATGGCGGTGCCGTTTATACCCCACCCCACCTGTCTACCCTGCTCACTGACCTCCTCGATCCGCGCCCTGGCGAATCGATTTGCGACCTGGCATGCGGCAATGGACGCCTGCTGGCCAGCGCCTACAAACACCTCCTGAGCGCGTGGAGCGCTCCTGAAACACGGCGGGTCAGCGCGGATGGGCGCGTCATCCCCCTGCCCCACCTGCAGGATCTTTCGCGGGAGCAGCAGGAGCGCCTTGGGCGCACCACGATCACCGGCTTCGACATCGAGCGCGGGAGCGCCCTCCAGGCCTGGATGCACCTGCGCTGCCTGGGGATCGAGCAGCCGTCTATCCACATAGCGGATACGCTGGGAGAGGCATTCAACAGCCGCCTGGTGGAGCGTGGCGGAGACATCGGCGGCTTCGATGTGATTATCCTAAACCCCCCATACAATAGCTCTGTTGACGTGGAGGGCCTGGGCGCAAGTTTACGCGCACTCGGGACAAAAAAGGCCGAGACCCTGTTCGTCGAACTGGCGCTGCAATGCCTGCGACCAGGGGGCAGAGCAGCACTCGTCGTGCCCGAAGGCGTGCTTTTCAATACCGACAAGGCGCACACAGCGCTGCGCCGCCGCCTGGTGGAAGAGCACACCCTGCACGCCGTCGTTTCGCTTCCGGCAAAAGTCTTTTTGCCGTACACCGGTGTCAAGACCGACATCCTGATCATCTCTCGCGGAGGGCAAACGCGCGAAACCCTCTGCTACCGGGTCGCGGCCGATGGATTCTCGCTGGACGCCAGGCGCAGGCCGCACCCGGAGCAGACCGACCTGCCAGACCTGCTCATCCACTACTGGATCCACTGCCTGAACCCGCCTGGCGCATGGCTGCGTGAGACGCAAGCGCTGGCCGCCTGCACGGGGGCAGCCTTCATCGACGGAGACGTTCAACTC
>JADMIN010000718.1 GCA_015478575.1 Ktedonobacterales bacterium
GTATGAGAGACGCAGGCACATCAGCAGGGGACACTAGCGCCGTCTGAGCGACAAATAGTGGTAGACACCCTGTTTTGGCAGGAGACTCTACCCTCGCTCAGACAGCGGTGATCTTTCTGATCCTTTGCCAGGCAAAAAGGAGAGCATTGGCTACGCATGGAGAGATGCCTTGTACCACCCGGCGTTCTCACGGCAAGCCTGCAATGCGGGAAGCAGGTCAGAGAATGCAGCCGCTGGGGATCAGACTCACGTGGCTTGAGCCCATCGCAGACCTGCTCGCTCACCTCATCAAGCGTGTCCAGAGCCAGATGTGGCAACGGCGCGACAAGCCATTGCTCGCCATCGATGTTCCACTGGGTTCCGTTCTGGACCGGAACACTGCGGTGCCTACCCGCAGCTCATACGCGGCTTGTCGCGAGCACGGTCGTACGCTTGCTCAAGAGAGCAGAGCCCGCCAGAAGCCGCGGGGCTTTCCCCCGCGGGATCTTTCGGGCTCACTCGGATGGGCTTGAGCCAGCAGTCCATGCCTCCCCTTGCTGGTCCCGGCGGATTGTGGCACAATACCTCTGCAGACATCGTCCACGACGCCTCATGCGGACATATGATGCCGTCTCCTAGGCGAGCAACTGGACGCGCTCTGAGCAACCCGACACGGCAGACACCGCAGGGACCCTGATCCCAGCGGCCCACCCGTGCCGCGCAACCGACAGGGGCGGTAGCCAGACGGCGGCGCAGAACGCTCGCGGCCGACAAAAGTGTACTCGGTCCGTCGGTCGCGCACATCCCGCGCGCCTGCGCCAGGGGACGCGCGTGTCCATGCACTGGAGATCGGCGTGCGCGGCGAACTGACGCGGCTCTAAGCGGCGACCTGCGCCGCGCTCGCCACCGACAACCAGACGAGTCTCTGTTCAGCGAAGGAGTAACCCATGCGGAAGATCGATGCATTCGCGCACATCCTGCCTCGTGCGTATCTCGAGCGGCTGGAGCGGCAGCTGGAGCACACCATGGCTCCGAGCCAGCTCGACTACTACCGCCAGGGCGTCTTCTCCTTCGATCCGGTGCTGACCGACCTGGACGCACGGTGGCGCAAGATCGAGCCGTACGGCGATTACGCACAGGTCCTGGTACTGGCCGTGCCGCCGCTGGAAGAGGTCGGGCCACCAGCAGTCGCAGCGGAGTTTGCCCGTATCGCCAATGACGAGCTGGCGGAACTGGTGCAGCGCTTTGGGGACCGCTTCGCCGGATTCGCGGCCGCGCTGCCGCTCTCGGACGTCGACCTTGCCTTGCGCGAGCTCGACCGCGCCCTGACGCAGCTCGGCGCGCTGGGCGCACAGCTCTATACCAACGTCCTGGGCTCCGCGCTCGACGATGCGCGCTTCGAGCCGCTGTTGGGCAGGCTCGAGGAGGCCGGGCGCGCCGTGTGGCTGCACCCGACGCGCAGCGCGGCGTGGGCCGACTATCCGGCCGAGAGCCGCTCCGACTTCGGCCTGTGGTGGTCACTGGGCTGGCCCTACGAGACCGCCGCCGCGCTTTCACGCCTCGTCTATTCCGGGCACATGGAAGCTCACCCGCGCCAGCTGGTGATCGCGCACCACGGGGGCGGCCTGGTGCCGCACTTCTCTGCCCGACTCGCGATGGGTCCCGGCTATCGGCAGGTCAAGGACCGACTACAGCTGCCGCCGCTGGACTACTTCCGCAGGTTCCACGTCGACACGGCGCTCTTCGG
>JADMIN010000719.1 GCA_015478575.1 Ktedonobacterales bacterium
GCCCTCGCGCACCCGCACGCCTTTACGGCCCGCCAGGCGAATGTTGTACCGCCACTTCTCCTTCATGCCAGCGAGCAGCGTATCTTCGTCGGGGCGAACGTCGAGCACCCATGAGCGGCGGGGGTGAGTGGCATAGAGATTGCGATGAAAGCCGTGTCGCTGCAAGGCGGCAAGCCATGCACCGTCGCCGTCAAGGACGTTTGGCTCAACCTTCAACATGAAGGCGCCCCGGCGGCGGGCTTCCTCGCGCGCGCGGGCAAAGAGGACGCCCAGCGCGGGCGCTTGCGCGTCGGCCACCACCGGGCCACGCGGCGCGTAGAGATAGGGTCGGCGTAGCACCGGCGCGCGCTCGATGACAAGCAGCATCGCGCCCCGCAGCTCATCCCCTTCCAACGCGCCCAGGCGCAGTGTCTCTGCGCCAAGGGTGCCGCTCAACTCGGCCCATTCGAAGGTCTGGGTAATATTGCCAGTGGGGCAGGCCTCAACAAAGCGATTCCATTGGTCACGGTCCGTGATGATCTCGGCGCGTGGGCTGGTCAGGGTCATGCTCATCGGGCCGTTCCCTCCGTGTGAGCGTGCGCGGCTGGCCCCGCGTCCACACGGGACGCCGTGGAGGGTCGTGCCCGCTCGCGTCGCCGCTCGAAGGCCGCGCGCCGCCACTTCTGGAGGCCGCGTCGCGTGGTGACGGCCGCGACATAGGGCCAGTAGATCGCGGGACGCAACACGAGATCCTGCGTGGGCAGGACGCGCCGCGCCGCGCCGCCAAAGCCCCGTTTGAACTCGTAGACACCGTACAACTCCTGCCCAGGCTCTAGCACATCGGGAATGGTGCGCCAGTCATAGTACGCGGCGCCATGGGCTTTGACCCAGCGCATGCACTCCCATTGCAGCAGGTAGTTGGGGCGCACCTTGCGGTGCGCGACAACGCCAGAAGAGCCACTATGTAAGTTCCAGGACCACGCCCCCAGCACGGCGACCGTGGCCGCGGCGATCGGCTCGCCCTGGTATTCGCAGAGCAGCAGCGCCATCTCGGCGGTGGCATCCGCGCGTGCGCGCTCGGCGGAGTAGTTGGCGAGCATATCACGGTACAACTGCTTGGGATAGACGTAGAAGCGGTCATGCGCGCCAGTCTCGGAGAGCAAGCGATAGAAGGCATCGAGATCAGCCTCGCCAGCCCCCAGGCGGACGGTCAGGCCTTTGCGTATGCCGGCACGAATATTCTGGCGCCACGTCGTCATCATCCGCGCGAGCAACTCCTCTTCGGTGGCGCGCAGATCCGTGACCCAGGCGCCGCGCAGGTAGATGTGGTGGCTCGTCTCGCGGAAGCCAAACTGACGTAGCGCGGGTGGCCAGGCCATATCGTCCTGGGGAACATTCGGCTCGGCACGGATGAGGAAGCCGCCGCGCGCGCGCGCCTCGCGCCGGGCGCACCGCATCAACTCAGCCAGCGCGGGCGCGGCGGGATCAGCACAGACGGGACCACGCGGCGCATAGAAAAAAGGCGCGCGCACACCGGCGGCTCGGCTGCGCACGAGGAGCATGGCCGCGACAAGCCGCCCGCCATCGAGCACCCCTACCCGCAGCGAGCCAGCACCCGCCGCCTCACCGGAGTTATCGGCCCACTCATAGGTTTGGCAGAGGTGGCCCGTCGGCGTGGCGGCGATAAATTCGTTCCATTGGCGCCGGTCGGTCACGAGGCGTGCTTCCATGAGCTGCTCCAAGCG
>JADMIN010000720.1 GCA_015478575.1 Ktedonobacterales bacterium
GGTCATGGCGCTGCGCGAGGGGCTGGGCGAACTGGTTGCCATCGGTCCGGCTGAGGCGGGAATCCATCTGCAGGTGACGCTGCCAGTTGGTACTGATGATGTCGCGCTCGCCACAGCGGCCCAGGTGCATGGCCTAGCCATCACACCGCTCAGCCCTCACTACCAGCACGCTCCCAAGCCTGGCCTCCTGCTGGGCTTCGGTGCGCTAGATGAGCTACGGTTGCGCGAGGGCGTGGGGCTGCTCGCCCCCCTCATCCGCGCGGCTCTCGTCGCGGTATAATCTGGTAGGGCCACCCGTCGCGCGGGGAGTAAGGATCGTCCAGGTGGCCGCATCGCAAGCGCCCTGAAAGCGAGAGTGGTCATGGATGTTCCTCCTGTCGGGCCGGAAGCCTCGCGTGCTCCTAGAGGCGAGGCGGGTGATGAGCAGCCGCGTACCCCTGGCGAGCGCGCCGCCGTGGAGCCGAGCCGCTGGCCCGCTGGCCCACCACCGCCACCCCCAGAGCACGCCCTCCCGCTGGGCTGGGGCGCTCAGCCACCGCCAGAGACGCGCCCCAATGCCTGGCAGACGGGCACGTACGCTGACTACCCACCCACGGATGTGTCACGACCCCTGGCAGCCGCCCCACGCGCGGGGCGACCAGAGGCGCGCGGTTGCGCGTTCGGCACGCTGCTCATCGCGGTGCTCTCCAAGCTTGCGCTTGTCGCCAAGGTATTCGCGCCGCTGTTGACCGCGGCGGCCAGCCTCGTGGCCTATGCGCTGATCGGCGGCTGGTGGTTCGGCCTGGGGCTGGTGGCACTGCTCTTCGTGCATGAGATGGGGCACTTCGTGGTGATCCGCGCGAAGGGGCTGCCAGCCAGTCTGCCAATCTTTATTCCGCTCCTTGGCGCCTACGTCGCCATGCGCCGCATGCCCGCCAACGCGCGCGATGAGGCGGAGATCGCTATCGCTGGGCCGCTCGCGGGCGCGCTGGGCGGCGTGGTCAGTCTCGCCGTCTATCAGCAAACGGAGGTACGGCTCTTTCTGGCGCTGGCGTACTTCAGCTTCATCCTCAATTTGCTGAACCTGATTCCCGTCTCGCCGCTCGATGGTGGGCGTATCGTTGGCGCTATCTCGCGCTGGTTTCTCCTGCTGGGGCTGCTCTTCGCGGCGGTCGCGTTTTTCTACACCCACAACATCCTATTGCTGATCCTGATCTGGCTCGGTGGCACCCAGACATGGGATCGCTTCAGTTCTAGGCAGCGGGAAGAGTACTACACTATCCCCTTTCTCTCACGCGCCTACGTGACGATGGCCTACTTTGGGCTGGCAGCGGGGCTGGCGCTCGGTATGGTCGCGACACAGCGGTTGATGATCCTGGGCGGAGGCCCCTTGGGCCTGTGAGCGTCGGCGCACGCGCCGCTAGGGCGCGGTCCGGGGTCCTCACGCGCGCCGCGCCAGCCAGCGCAGGCGACGCCAGTACAATAGCGCGTCACCCCAGTTCAGGAATCCAGCGGTGGCGAAGGCATGCACCATGATGGGCAGCAGGATGGAGGGACGCCCCGGCTGGAGCAGATAGAGCAGGCCGAAGAAGCCCCCGGCGACGGTGACGCCAGCGATCATGCGCCAACTCCAGCCACCCAGCCGATGGTAGGCGCCGAAGACCGCTGTGACCGCTGCCCAGCCCAACAGGCAAGCCACCGAACGCGGCCAGGGCACGACACCCAGCCCGCGAATGGCCAGCGT
>JADMIN010000038.1 GCA_015478575.1 Ktedonobacterales bacterium
GGCGAAGAGTTGCTCGAAGAGGTCGTTGAAACTGCCGAAGCCAAACCCTTCGAATGGGTTGCCCCCCGCGCTGGCCCCCGCGCCCGCGACACCAGCATGGCCGAAGCGGTCATAGGCGGCGCGCTTCTGAGCATCCCCCAACACCTCGTAGGCTTCGTTGATTTCTTTGAAGCGCGTCTCAGCGCCCTTCTCTTTGTTGACATCTGGGTGGTACTGGCGCGCCAAGCGGCGGAACGCCTTCTTGATCTCATCCTCCGTGGCGGTGCGCGTGACGCCCAGGACCTCATAATAATCGCGTTTGGCGGCCATTGGCTTCCTCTTTTGCAGCGCCGCCGCTCGTTCACGGCGCACCTGATTGCTCAGGGGCGGTGCGACGCGGCGCACCCCACCTCTCCCCACGCGGGCCGCGGCGAAACGGCCAGCCGCCCGTGAGTGACTACACTATACCATAGGGGTGCTAGTCCCTCATACCTTGCTTCAATCGGCACAAAGAGGCAATTTTCGTGGCGCGGCGGCGTCTTCTCATGTGAGAAGACGCCCACCGCCGCTAGCCTTTTACGGCCAGCTTCCGCGCTTACCCTTCTTTGAACTCGCCCTCGACGGTGTTGTCTTCCGCGGGGCCACCCGCGTCACCAGGGCCGCCATCCGCCGCGCCAGCCGCACTGTAAAGTTGCTCGCTGACCTTGAACATGGCCTGCTGCAAAGCATCTTTCGCGCCGCGAATGCGGGTGATGTCGTCGGTGGCCAACGCCGCCCGGACATCGGCGATCTTGGCCTCAACATCGCCTTTGAGGTCCCCTGAGACCTTATCGCCCAGGTCGCGTAAGGTCTTCTCCGCGGTATACGCGGCGTTATCCGCTTCGTTGCGGCCTTCCACCTCATCGCGGCGGCGACGGTCCTCCTCGGCATGCGACTCCGCATCACGAACCATCCGCTCCACCTCATCCTTTGAGAGACCACTGGATGCCTGGATAGTGATGCGTTGCTCGCGTCCGGTGCCTTTATCGTGCGCGCGGACACTCACGATGCCATTGGCGTCAATGTCGAACGTGACCTCGACCTGCGGCACGCCACGCGGGGCGGGCGGGATGCCATCAAGGATGAAGCGGCCCAATGAGCGGTTATCGCGCGCCAGTTCGCGTTCGCCCTGGAGCACGTTGATCTCCACGCTGGTCTGCCCATCGCTGGCGGTGGAGAAGACCTGACCCTTGGAAGTGGGGATGGTCGTGTTGCGCTCGATGAGCTTGGTAGAGACGCCGCCAAGCGTCTCGATGCCCAGCGAGAGCGGCGTCACGTCCAACAGCAGCACATCACGCACCTCACCGGTGAGTACGCCCGCCTGAACAGCGGCACCGATGGCCACCACCTCGTCTGGGTTGACGCCCTTGTTCGGCTCCTTCTCAAAGGCACGTTTGACGACCGCATGCACGGCGGGCATGCGCGTCATACCGCCGACGAGCACCACCTCATCAATTTGCGCGGGCTTGACGCCAGCATCGTTGAGCGCCCGCAGCACCGGCTGGCGCGTCTTCTCAACGAGATCATCCACGAGCTGCTCCAGCTTGGCGCGCGTGAGCGTGATGGCCAAGTGCTTGGGGCCGCTCTGGTCAGCGGTGATGAAGGGCAGGTTGATCTCTGTCTGCATCGAAGACGAGAGTTCTTTCTTCGACTTCTCCGCCGCTTCTTTGAGGCGCTGGAGCGCCATCTTGTCCTGCCGAAGGTCAATACCTTGCTCACGGCGGAACTCATCAGCCAACCAATTGATGATACGCTGATCGAAGTCATCACCGCCTAGGTGGGTGTCGCCGTTGGTGGATTTCACCTCGAAGACGCCCTCGCCTAGCTCCAGGATCGAGATGTCGAACGTGCCACCGCCCAGATCATAGACGGCGATGCGCTCATCCTTCTTCTTATCGAGGCCGTAGGCCAGCGAGGCCGCCGTCGGCTCGTTGATAATGCGCATGACTTCCAGGCCGGCGATCTTGCCCGCATCTTTGGTGGCCTGGCGCTGGGCGTCGTTGAAGTAGGCGGGGACCGTGATGACGGCCTGCGTGATGCGCTCGCCCAGATACGCCTCGGCATCAGCCTTGAGCTTCTGCAAGATCATCGCGCTCACCTCAGGCGGGCTGTATTGCTTGCCGCCAGCCTCTACCCAGGCATCGCCGTTGGGCGCGCGCACCACTTTATACGGTACGAGGCGTCGGTCGCGGTCTACCTCGGGATCGTCATACTTGCGACCCATGAAGCGCTTGATCGAGAAAACGGTATTCTCAGAGTTGGTGATGGCTTGCCGTTTTGCCACCTCGCCCACCAGACGCTCGCCACCCTTGGTGAAGGCGACGACGGACGGTGTTGTGCGGCTGCCTTCGGAGTTAGGGATGACGACCGGCTCGCCACCTTCCATTACCGCGACGCAGCTATTCGTTGTGCCAAGGTCAATGCCAATGACTTTGCCCACAGAAAGACCTCCTATTGGTGTACGTGTCTCCTACGCCGCATCTGACCTTCGGGTCGGATGGGCGAGCTTTATCTATGTGCCGCTGGGTGTATGTGCCGCTAGGTGACGCCTCTGCGCGATGCGCGTCATCCACTCTTTTGGGCCATCCCTCCCCTGTTGGCCCCTCGCCGCCTATGGGCCGGGGCCAGGGATGATGTCGGCGGCGTCTTCACGTGGTGGCTTCTCCCCCCGCTCCTCCGTCGGATGTGGCGCGCGCGCCACCTGCACCAGTGCCGGGCGTAGCAGCGCGCCGCCAGCCTCATAGCCACGCTGGATGAGCACGGCGATGTGCCCATCGGGGTGCTCGGTCGTCTCTACCTCACCGATGGCCTCATGGCGCGCGGGATCGAAAGGCTGGCCGGGGTCGGCGTTGATGGGCTGGATGCCCAGCGCCTGGAGCGCGCCGCTCAGTTGCATACTCACCAGCGCGATGCCGTCAATCCAGGTATAGCTCCGCAGCGATGGTGGCAGCGTGGCAAACGCCCGCTCGAAACCATCGAGCGCTGGCAGAACAAGTTTTGCCGCCTCGGTGGCGAAGACGCGCCGCATCTGCTCTTGCTCTTGCTGTTGCCGACGCCGAAAGTTGGCGAAGTCGGCCTGGGCGCGCTGCCAACGGCTCATATAGTCCGTAGCCGCATTATGCTCCTGAGCCAGGTCGTGTTCTAGCTCAGCGATGCGCCGCGCTAACTCGGCCTCACGGTCGGCTGGCAGCGTGTCAACTGGCAGTGTGTCGGCTGCCACCGTGGCATCCGCGTCCGCCGCGGGCGCCGGGTGGGTTGCCGCCGCCTCCGGTGTGCGTTCTTCCTCGCTCATCGGTCCCCTTCTCCACACGCGACGTTGCGCGCGACCACTGGCACTTCTTACCAGGGAGTGCCAGCAATCTGCCCTACGATCCATACGTTTCAGCGAGTAAATCGTTGAGTAGCTCAGTCATGTAGCGGACGATAGCGATCGCCCGGCTATATTGCATGCGCGTTGGGCCAACGACGCCGAGCAAGCCAGAGAGTTGGCCCCGCGTGCCGTAGCGCGCCACGACGACGCTCATATCATGCAGCGTATCCGCCTCGTTTTCTGTGCCGATAATGACCTGCACGCCATCCGCTGCCATGACCTGCGGCGCGATGGCTGGTATAAAGCGGTTGCGCTCAAGTGCCTCCACTAAGCGACGGATGCGATCAGAATCGGTGTGCGCGAACTCCTCGCGCTGGAGCAACTGGCTGATGCCCTCGCGATAGAAGACGTCAGGTGTCAGGATGTCGAGATGGACCAGCATGCGCGCCAGGGATTCTACCACAAGTCGCTCGCTCGGTGAGAAGCGCTCGCTTTCGGCGACGGCGAATGCGCCGACGGCCTGCGCCGTGGCATTGAAGAAGCGCTCGTTGAAGTGATGTGCCAAGCGACTCAGTTCCTCTTGGGTCGTGGGCGCGTCGAGCACGAGCCGCTCCTGCCGCACGGTCCCATCTTGCAGGACCAGCACCAGCAACACGACCGTCTCATAGAGCGAGAGCAGTTCGAAGTGCTTGAGGTGAGCCTCGCCGGCGCGCGGCGGCGTGATAATGGCGGCGCTCTGCAGCGCCTGCGCCATGATAGAGGCCGTGAGCCGTACCCACTCGTCGAGTTGGTGCTGCACCTGATAAAATTGGTGATGGATCAATCGCTGCTCTTCGAGCGTGAGGAGCGATTCGCTCATCAGCCGCTCGACGAAGTAGCGATAGCCGAGGTCAGTGGGCACGCGCCCAGCGGAGACATGCGGCTGATAGATCAGCCCATCTTCTTCCAAGGTGGCCAATTCCGTGCGGACGGTGGCGGAGGCGTAGCCAGAGCCGCCATAGATGCGGGCGAGCTGATCAGAGAGTTGCTTGGAGGCAACTGGCTCGGCAGTACGGATGTATTCCTCCACAAGTGCCCGCAGGATAGCTTCTTTGCGCGGGCTGAGGCGGTGCTCCATCGGCATGGTCCACGTCTCCGGCAGTGCTGGCACTCCTGATACTCACGTGTTGGCACTCTCGATAGTAGAGTGCCAACACACGCACAATAGCACGCGCTGGCGGTCGTGTCAAGGGAGCGCCAGCGTGACGTCCAAGCGGCATGTGCCCTTGCCCCCAGTACGAATGCCCTAATTGACGCCCCAAGACTGGCATGTTACCATCATTAGGATGGTAGGTTTCTTGGGCGTGCGGACGGGTGCGCGCTCCCACACTTCTTCCTGCCACGTGAGGCACAATGATGCGGCAGATCTCTCGTTTGCGGATGAGGACAACATACGGTGCGCTGTCTCTGCTCTTCGCGGCTGTCCTGCTTGCCGCCGGACTCGCTGGGTGCGGCACGGGCGCGAGCGCCGATCCCCTCGCCGCGGTGACGGTCAATGGCCATGCTATCTCGCTCGCCGACTACTCGACCATTCTCGCCGTCTACAAGGCCGGCGCGGCGCGGCAAGGTCAGGGCCAAGACTGGCAGAATCCAACTGGGCGCGCCAATCTGGTCTCCACTGAGCAACAAACGCTCGACTTCCTCGTCAACCTCGAACTCGCGCGTGAGCAACTTACTAAGCCCCTGACGAGCGCTGACACCAAGACAGACCGCGATCGCCTGAACCAGATCCGCGGTACCCTCGCCGGCAACTCGCAGGATGCCGCCAGCCATGCCCTCGCCGCGACGCTCACGCCACGCGCCATCGCGCTGCTGGCTGAGCAGCAGGCCATACAGGATAAACTGGTGCAGCAACTGCAAATGCCGACCTATCGTGTGCGCGGCATTCTGGTCAAGACACTCAAAGAGGCGCAAGATTACCAGAAGCAGGCACAGCAAGGCGCGGACTTTGGCCAACTAGCCCGCGCGCATTCGCTTGATACCGCCTCCGCGGCGCAAGGGGGCGACCTGGGCACCATCTATCCTGGTCAGCTCGGCCCCTCGTTCGACGCGGTCGCCTTCGCCAAGAACGCGCGCCCTCAGAAGTACGAGATCATTCTCACCAGTGGCAATTACGCGCTGCTGGAGTTGACACAGCCCGGCCGCGCGCCGCTCAAGGGGGTAAGCGACGCGCAACAGCAGGCGACCATCTTTAGTGCCTGGCTGACGGATATCATCCGCCCGCAGGCCAAGATTCAACGGAATATCTCTCTCGGCTGATTCACTCTCGTCGCGCTCGTTCCCGTACGGGCGCGGCGGATACCGGCCCAGTTCCCGCACTTCCTCTGGAGAGCGCACCCCGGTGGATAGCTCAACCAGGCGCAAGCACCGGGTGCCAAAACGCGCCCCCACCGGCGGTGTGGAAGTTTAGATTCCTATTTGCCGAGAGCACGAGCGCGGAGGAGCAGGCAGAGCATGGAACGCGCAGGCGCCATCACGATCGTAGGCCTGGGGCCTGGACGCTGGGAAGACCTGACCATCGCGGCGCAACAGGTACTCTCTGTGGCTGACTCGGTCTACTTCCGCACCTTGCGTCATCCTACCGTAGACGCGCTACGGGCGCGCTATCCCGGCCTAGACGCCGTCTCATTCGATTCCCTCTATGAAGAGGCCGAGAGCTTCGATACCCTCTACTCCACCATCGTGGCGCGGCTCTGTGAGCGGGCAATCGCACGTGGCCCGGCGCAGCCGCTCATCTATGCGGTGCCTGGGCATCCGCTCATCGGCGAAGAGTCGGTGCGCCGTCTACACGCGGAGGCGCCGGAGCACGGCATCACGCTCCAACTCGTGGCGGGGCTTTCCTACGTCGAGCCAGTGTGCGCGGCGCTGGGGCTGGACCCCCTGCGACACGACCTCCAACTGCTGGATGCGACATCGCTGGCCGAGACATCTCCCGCCGCGCTGATGGGCGCGCTCTTACCCACTCGTCCGGCGCTGGTCGCGCAGGTCTACAATCGGCGGCTCGCCAGCCGTGTCAAGCTGGCATTGAGTGAGATCTATCCCGAGGAGTGGGAGGTGGCGCTGGTGGGGTGGGCAGGCCTACCCGAGGAGACGATTACGCGCGTTCCACTCTACGCGCTGGACCGCGACGACCGCGCTGACCACCTGACGACCCTCTACCTCCCGCCACTCGATCCGCTGGATGCCGTGCGTGTGCCTGAGGGGCTGCGGACGGTCACGGCGCGGCTGCGGGCGCCGGATGGCTGCCCGTGGGATCGCGAGCAGACGCATCAATCACTGCGGCGCTATATAGTAGAAGAAGCCTATGAGGTGGCCGAGGTGCTGGATGCGTGGGATGGCAGCGCAGAGCGGGCGGAGCAGCTTGCCGAGGAGTTAGGGGACCTGCTCCTCCAGGTCTACCTTCAGGCCGAGATCGGCGACGAGGAGGAACTCTTCTCGCTAGGTGATATCTACCAGCATATCACGACCAAGCTTATCCGTCGGCATCCGCACGTCTTCGGCGACGTGAGCGTGCGCGACACCGCTCATGTGCTCCGCAACTGGGAGGCGATCAAGCGCGCAGAGCGGCAGGCCAAAGGCGAAGATACCCAGGTCGAGAGTGTATTGCGTGGCGTGCCCAAGAGCGCACCGGCGCTCTACCAGGCATACGAACTGGGGCGCAAGGCGGCGAAAACCGGCTTTCACTGGCCCGACACCCAGGGTGCGATCGAGAAGGTGGCGGAGGAGGCGCGCGAGTTGGCGGAGACAGTGGCGCACGGCGAGATAGCGGAGAGCCAGGCGGAGTTGGGCGATCTGCTCTTTACACTCGCGCGTGTGGCGGACTATTTGCACCTCCAGCCAGAGGAGGCGCTGCACGCGGCCAATCAGCGCTTCCGCCGCCGCTTCGAGGCGATGGAGGCGCGTGCGCGTGCCGAGGGGCGCGCACTCCTGTCGCTCTCCGCTGAAGAGTGGCTGGCCTGGTGGGCCGCCGCCAAACGCGCGACCGCATAGCCCATCTGGCACAACGCTTGCCACCCCAGAAGATATACGTGCTTCTCCTCGTGCCTGCCCGTGCGTTACTCTGCCAAGGCGGAGGGTGTCCTCCGCGCGTGTCCACAATGTCGTGGGCAGTGCGGCTCTACCTGATATTCCCGGATGAGAGAGCACCATATGCGGCGTATCTGTGTCTTCGCGGGATCGAGCTGCGGCGCACGGCAGGAGTATGCCGAAGCGGCGCGCGCGCTGGGGCGCGAGTTGGCCCTTCGCGGTCTGGGGGTGGTCTATGGTGGGGCGAGCGTGGGCTTGATGGGTGCGGTGGCTGACGCGGCGCTAGCGGCGGGAGGTGAGGTCATCGGTGTGCTACCGCGCGACCTCTTCCGCACGGAGGTAGCCCATCCCCACCTGACACAGTTGCACGAGGTCGGCAGCATGCATGAGCGCAAGGCGCTGATGGCCGACCTTGCTGATGGCTTCGTCGCGTTGCCCGGCGGCTTCGGCACATTCGACGAACTGTTCGAGATCGTCACCTGGGCGCAGATCGGCATTCATCGCAAGCCTATCGGCCTAGTGGATGTTGACGACTACTTCGCTCCACTTGTGGCGCTGGTGAACCATATCGCGGCAGAAGGCTTCATCGCTGCGGCGCACGCCCAGCTATTGCTGCGCGCGCCTACGCCCGCCGCGCTGCTCGATTTGCTGCTAGCTTCTCAGCCGCGCATGCCTCATACCAAGCGGTCCACCCATCTGCCGGAACGCTAATCGCGAAATAATGGAATAGGCGATGGAAGCCAGTGACCGAGTGGCCCTACCTCGAGCCTATTCCCGTGGGGCAGTGGCGCCGGATTCCTGGGCGGCCACTCGTGCCTCCATCTCGGCCATCTCGCGTTCGGTCTCGGCTCGCTCACGTGTGCGCTGCGCTTGCTCAACGTGCCCGATCCAAGCGAAGAAGATGACGCTCATTAGCACGATATCGAGGATATTGCCCGGCACCGCCAACAGCGCGCCCGCGATCTGCTGATCAAGCATGGGAGAGAGGCCCCAGACGCGCGGCGCGTGTACGTAGGTGGGGTAGAAAACGGCGGGCGAGAAGATGGCCGCGACACCGAAGATATCTAGTGGCAGGCTTTCCGCGGCGAGATAGAGCATCTGGAGCGGTGTCGCCATGCGCGTGTGGCGGTCGAGCGGAGTGAGCAATGGCCACCACGTCAGCAGACCGGCCAGCAGAAAAGAGAGATTTTGCAGGTCATGGAGGCCTGTGTTCTTCAGCGCGGCCTCATAGAAGGAACCGATGTGCCAGAAGAGAAGGACGACATTGAAGGTGAGCGCGGCGAAGACAGGGAACAGCAGCCCACGGGTGGCGTTGCGCAAGGCACGCAGCGGCAGGAGGCGCCAGATGACCCACTCTGGAATGCCGAATAAAAGCAGCGGTGCCGCCAGTGTGGTGAGGAGAAGCAGTTGCGCGGTGTGGGCGGAGAACAGATAATAGCGGCCGATGGCATCCAACGGAGAGATCACGCTCACCGCCAGCACTGCCCAGCCCGCGACGAAACAGGCTTGCCGCCCACGTGACGGCGGCTCCCCCAGCGAATAGCGCGTGCGTAACGGCCCGATCACATACAAGTATCCGCCGAGCGTGAGGGCGAGGAACGCCAGCACGGCAGGATCAAAAGTCCAGCGGGTGAGCATAGCGCGAGATCCCTACAGCAATGTGGTGGGGCTGCCATCACGGTACACGTTCTTGAAGATGCCACCATAGAGCATAGCATCCGCCCCCGCGCCGGGCAAATTTCAGGCCATTCAGCGGAAGACGCGCGTCGCGCGCCTGGCAGCGCGACCAAGACCAGCCTGATGAGACCGGCCCAGGGCGCTGCCAGGATATCCTTGCTCCTGGGGAGGCGAATCCTCAGCCTCCCCAGGAGCGCACTCCAGCGTATGGCACGACGTGCGGCTTATCCGCCTAGCGCGCGCGCCTGGAGTCTACATGGCACGCATGGGCATCAATAGCCGCCGTAGCTGCTGTTGTTGCCATAGCTGTTGTTGCCATAGCTGTTGTTGCCATAGCTGTTGTTGCCATAGCTGTTGCTACGACAGCAACTGTAGCAGGAGCTATAGCAAGAACTGTAGCAAGAACTGTAGCAGGAGCTATAGCAGGAGTTGTAGCTGTACGACCGGAAGCAACTGTAGCAGCGGAACCGATCGTCGCGATCACGGAAGTGGAACCGGTCATCGCGGTCGCGGAAGTCGTCGCGATTGCGGAAGTGGAACTGGTACGCGCTTTGTACGTGGCTGATGGTGACATGCGTCGTCACCGAGGGGCGTGCCTGACTCTGGTAGCCTCGGCCAAAGGCGACACTGGAGAACAGGACAAGCGCCAGCCCAACACCAAAGCCGATGCCTATCAACCGGACGGCTAGTTTCACGATTCTGCCCTTCTCAAGGCTCATTGCTGATATCCTCCTGAACATCGTCGCCGTGAGTACGTCTCGCGGCTGACATGTTGCGCGCGAGATGGTTGCCACACATGTTGGTCACCATGAGACCCACACCTTATCCAGGTGGGATAAAGAGGTTGGGAGAGAAACCGAAAGTATGATAACGGGCGTCATGCCACCATGCCCACCGCCCTATGGGCACGTGATCAGCGATGCCAACGAGTGCTGCCTCAGAGAAGCTGAAGCCGCGTGTGTCGGTGGTGAGCAGATGCGCCATGCTCTCCCACAACGGCAGTAGGGGGGCCACTGGCGGCGGAGGCAACTCGCAGATTCGCGGTGGGCGGGGCGCGTCCGCGGATGACGGGAGAAGATCACGCCCCGCCGCGGGGGCATGCGCATTCGACGAGGCAGCGAGCGCTGATGTGGAGGCCGGAGGAGCCGCCACCTCCTTAGCGGCGGCCTCTGGCCCGGTCAGCGCGAAACCATCAGATGGGACGTGGAACGTGACGGACGGAAGCGGCAGGCCAGAGACGGTCATGCGTGGGCCATCCGGTCCTCCCGCGGGATGCGGCGAGTCGGCCAATAACCCACCGCCCATGGCGGCGAGGAGCAGTGCGGCATCCCTGAGCAGGAATGCCATGACCAGGATAGCGAGTGCAGCGGCACGAAATCTCATGGTGCTCTCGGTTCATCCTTGGCATAATGAGAACTCTTGGCGTTGTGGAACACTTGGCGCGGAAACATCACACGCCCATAGACTGGCACCCGTGTAATCGCTTCCGCGCCCCGCGCGGCGGCGGCTCCCCGCACTCCCCTAGATGCGCTCGTATCCGCGGCAGCCGCCGCTCCTCCCGCCTGATGACTGGCATGTCTCCATCCACTGCCTGCCATCCGAGGCGATGTCTCCATCCACCTAGACGAGGCTTGGTCATAATTCATCCTGAACCTTAGGCGGCTTGGAGCAAGGGCTTG
>JADMIN010000721.1 GCA_015478575.1 Ktedonobacterales bacterium
GCGTGGCGCGGCGGTGCGTGGCGCGGCGGTGCGTGGCGCGGCGGTGCGTGGCGCGGCGGTGCGTGGCGCGAGGGGCATGGGCGCGGAGCGCGCGCTAGATGCGCGGCTGCCCTTCCGCCGCCGCCGCCGCGCGAGGAGCGCGGAAAGCAGCAAGCCAAGGAGCACGATGCCTATCGCTATGCCAGCTTGAATACCCGTCGTTTTCAGCAAGACAGCGCCACCCGCTGGCATATAGGGAGTCGTCTGTTGGGTCACGCCGGTGATCTGGCCGGGGGAGAACGGAATCGCGGGCGCGCGTTTGGGCGCTGACCCGGATGGATGCGGCGCGACGGGCAGCCCCAGGGAGGCGTTCCACCCGCTTTGCAGCGTTTGCACGTCAACGCCGAAGCCGGTCTCGGCGGCGAAGGTGAGATTGCCATCCGCCAGGGCAGCGATGAACGCATAGAACTTCGTCGTCCCATAGGTGGAAGTGAGATACTTGATGAATGCGCGCGCCTCCGCATAGCAAAGATCATCGGTGGCCAGATCGGCGGGATAGGTCCAGACGAAGCGCGAGAAGATATCGAGGAACTGGCCCTGCGCAAGCGCCTGCGCCAGAATGGTGTCATCATAGGCCGCCGAATCGCCGTTGTCCGCGATGACGCTCTCAGCGAGTCCTTCGTCCAGCCACCGCGGGTACAGGTAGTAATCGGTCTCTAGGTGGCCGACATCTGTGTGTTGAATGAGGACCACATGCGACAACTCATGGGCGATCACGTCGAATGTAACCTGGTCGCCAGCGTCCGGCAGAAAGATGGCGGAATCGGCAGTCGAGTAAGCCCCGGTGATCTGGGGCTGGAAGGGCTGCGCGCCCGCTAGGAAGTCCGCGCGTGAATTGTAGGTGTAGAAGATCACGCGCGACTTCAGGCCGTAGCCGAGCGCGGGCGCGACGCGCTGTGCTATCGCTTGCTGAACTTCGGCGAGGAAACTCTGGGCATAGGACGCTGGCCGACCATAGAAGTAGACGACGATCAAGCCATCGGTGGAGCTGGCGCTCTCGAAGGGGAAATTGCCTGGCGGGCCGTTCACCTGGCCGGTGGCACGCGCCGGCATCAATTCATCACGCAAGACTCTTGGCACGTGTGGACCGACGCTGATTGGCGTCGGCGGCCATAGGCGGTTGACCGCGGCGCGCGTGCGTGGCAGTGGCCCACGAGGCGCGGCGGCGAAGCCGCCACGCGCCCCCCAACTGATCATAATCGCTAGCATGCTCAGGGTGAGCATGCTCACCAGCGGCGCGAGACGCCTGTGCCGCTTCTTTCCACTCTTCACCTATCCACCCCTTTGAAGCTCCTAGAGCCTCCACCACTGAAGCGTGCTCAGTTATTTCGCCTAGTATAGAGGAGTGGAGGGGTGAGGTCAAGAGGCCGCGCGCGCCAGAGCGCACGCCGCTGAAAAGGGCGACGCGCCGAGAGTATATCGCGGGCAAGATGATGCCCGCCGCCTGTGCCGCCACACGAACGGGTGGAAGTACGGGCCGACGGGCTGGTCCACGTTGCGCCGCGCCGCGGCAAGCGCGGCTGATGCGTGCCGGGCGCGACTACCGTGGTGGTGGCCCTAGTCGCGCGCTAGGTGTTCTAGCGCGCGCTGGATGTGCTCGGCGGTTGGATAGAATGCCGTCTCTTCGGGCGCGTTGTAGGGAGCCGCAGGCGCCGCGATCGCGCTGATGAAGAC
>JADMIN010000722.1 GCA_015478575.1 Ktedonobacterales bacterium
CGCGGATGGGCTACGGGCGCGGATGGGCTACGGGCGCGGATGGGCTACCCTTCTGTCATTCCCACTATGCCATGCGAGTGGCGTGTGATACCCTATGCGATAGGGGTCCCAGCGTGTGCGGGGGATGGCGCGAGAGGAGGGGGAGATGGCGGGCGGCAAGAGTGTCTTCATCAGCCACGCGCGCGAAGAGCGCGCGCGGTGGTCGTCGCTGCTGCGGGCGCTGGATGCCTGGGGTGTGCGCTACTACTTCGACGCGCACGACACCGAGGCGGCGGAGCAACCGCTCACGCGGGAGACACAGCGCGCCATCGCCGACTGCGATGTCTTTCTGCGGCTGCGCACCCGCGAGATACAACACGCCTCTTGGATGCGCCTCGAGATGGGGGTCTTCCTCGATCCGCTCGCGGGGGAGCAGCGCGCGGGCACGCCGCGGCAGCGCCTTCTGGTCAACTTGATCGCCGATTCCGCCTACACGCCAGGGCCATTCGATACGCCCGCCACCGTGACCATTGACACCAAAGGCGGGACCTCACCGACCTGGGTGAATGAACTGCGGCACGCGCTGGGGCTGCCACCGCTGGTTGATCCCGCGCGCGCGGGTATTGTCCTCGCCGCGCACCAAACGCAAGTGAGCCGCCGCCAGATGATCGGTATGGGCGCGGCGGCGCTGGCCCTGGCGGGGGCTGGCGGGCTGCTCATCGTCCGTGGACTTCAAATGCCGCCGCCCAGCGCGCCAAAGGCCACCACACCCACGCCGACCGCCACGTTGCCGGGGGATCCGCGGCTGCTCTGGCGCTACCAGACAGGCAAGAGCGTCAGCGCCACGCCCGTGGTCAGCAATGGCCTCGTCTATACGGGATCACAGGACGCTACCCTCTATGCCCTGGACGCGAGCACCGGCAAGGCTGTCTGGACCTTTCAGGCGAAGGGGGGCATTCAGGCTGGGGCGCTGGTCGCCAATGGCCTCCTCTATACCGGGTGCGAGGAAGGCACCTTCTATGCCCTCAACGCGCGCACGGGCGAGGTCCTCTGGACCAAGCCACTGGGCGTGCGCGCGTTCACGCCGGTCGTGGTGCGGGGCCGCCTCTACGCCAGCATCTCGCCGGTGGGTGGGCTGCTCGTCGCCCTGGATCCGCAGACTGGCGAGATCCTCCAGTCGAATAGGCACGCGGACACCGCGACCTCCCTCTCCGCCAGCAGCTTCGACAAATTCCTCTATATCTGCGGCTGGCAAGCAGCGAGTAAGACGCGCCTCCTCTACCTGATTGATACCTTTGATAGCCAGGATATCCGCAAAGTGTTCAATCTCGTCGCCGCCACCTACACGCCGGGCCAAACCGATGCGTCCTTCTCGACACCGACCTATGCCAATGGCACTCTCTATGTCGGCTCGGTTGATCACACGCTCTACGCGGTGGCCGCCTATGCGTTCCAAGAACGCTGGCACTACAAGACTGGGGGCATTGTCTCCTCGACGCCCGCGGTCGCCAACGGTCTCGTCTATGTTGGCTCGGAGGATGCGAGCGTCTACGCGCTGGATGCCGCCACGGGCGCGCCGCGCTGGCGCTATCGGACTGGCGGCCCGGTGCGCTCGTCTCCCGTCGTGGTGAATGGCGTCGTTTATATCGGCTCGGACGACACCGCCGTCCATGCGATTCACGCGACCAGCGGCGCGCCCGTGCGGACCTACCAGACCAGCGGCAAGGTCGTC
>JADMIN010000723.1 GCA_015478575.1 Ktedonobacterales bacterium
CGGCGCTGGCCTCCAAGCGCTCGCGCGTGGCGGGGAGTGGGATGCGTGGCCAGTCCTGCATCAAATAGCCGCCATTCTCCGACTCGTAGAGCGGCGACCGACTGACAGCGAGGATGTGGAAGAAGACGTTTTCCGCCAGCGCGGCACGCTCAACCTCACCGCTGCCATACGCCGCCGAGAGCGCGTCGAGCAGAGCGGGCGCGAGGTTGGACTGCGGCTCCTCACTCACGAACATCTGCGCCTGCTTTGCTGGCTGGGGCTCACGTACATAGAGTGGGAAGTAAAGGGAATATGGGTCTTGAAGGTGGAGAGAACTAAACTTGTCAGTAACTATAGGCAGATTCACGCCTCGGCGGCTCTTGGTTGAGGCTGCCAGGTAGAGATTAACTGAAAAGACCTGCTCGAAGAACTCGACGCGCTTCTCGTCCAAGAGCTTGGTTGTGCTCTCCCAATACAGCCATCGTTCATCTAGCGGCCGGTACGCAACTCGTAACAGACGGTCCGCATGAAACCGGCTCGTGCGCAAGAGTTCCCCGCGCGTTGCCTTGGCCTCATACCGGCTGGCATCGGTCATGAGCACTGGTGCGGCTTTCGCCACTTGTTCATCCGTCGCGTTCGGATCGAAATACTGCCGCATGCGCGCTTCCAGCGGCTCGCGGTCAATCGAGACGAGGTCGGCGTCGCGCGATGTCTTGAAGCCGGGGAACTGCTTGACGAAGATGTCATCTAGCGCTGGCCAGGTGAGGTAGTCGCTCTCGCTGCCGCCGGGCTTGAGGACGAAGCGGGAGGCCGCGCTCGGCACCAAAACTTCGTATGGCATAGCGGGCACGGCCTCGACCACACTTTTCAGGAGTGCGTCGCGTTTTTCATCAGCCTTTCCCCAAAACTGGCGCCATCGCACCTGTGCGGGGCCGCCGGAGTGGCCCTGGCAGAGCATGGTTGTGATCGCGGTGCCAACTTGGATGCCGCGCGCGTCGTGCTCGGAGGTAAAGATGCTCTGATCGGAGGTGCCCCAGGGCGTGCGCTTTCCTGTACTGTACTTGTCGCCGTTCAAACTATCTATCCAGATGCGGTCGAATGCCCGGATCATATGCTCGCGCATCACGGCGTGCGAGAGGCCATTGAGCCAGCCGTAGTTGGTGATGAAGGAGACCACGCCGCGCCCCGTCGTCTCGGCGATCTGGCGCTCGGCCAGCCGCAGGAAGCGTACGTAGAGGTCATTGATGCCGCGCGGCGAGATGCCAAAGCGCTCCTTCAAGCCAACGTAGTAGGGCGCGATGAGGTCGTGCTCCTCATCCTCCGCCACGCCCGCGAAGCCATAGTAGGGTGGATTGCCGAGAATGACGAGGATGCGCGCCTCACGCTTGACGGCGCTCGCCGTCTCGGCCTCGTGTCGCAGCGCGGGCCAGCCGGACAGGCCGAGTTGCTGTATCGCATCCGAGTTCCAGCCAGTCAGCGAATTGGTGAGGAAGACGCCCGCGCGCTCGCCATCCTCCAGCCGCGCGCCCTGGCTGGCCAACAGCGTGGCGATCTGGAGGTGCGCGACGACGAACGGCGCGGGCAGGATCTCGAAGCCGAAGACGCGGCGCGTGGCGGCGCGCTTTAGCTCCATCGCGCGCAGCGAATCCTCGCCCGCCTGCCGCAGCGTCGCGGCGATGACGCGAAGCACTTCCAGCAGATAGCCGCCGGTGCCGGTGGCGGGGTCTAAGAC
>JADMIN010000724.1 GCA_015478575.1 Ktedonobacterales bacterium
CGTAGACGGCGTCCACATGCCCCAAGTGGCCGAGACTACTGGCCCCTTGCACACCTGGCTGGAAGACCACGGTCGCGCCGACTGCCGGCGTCGTTCCCGTGGGCAGCCCCCGCGCGCGCGCGCTCGATGCCCACTGTGAGGCATTGCCGAGGCCCATTAGGGACTCATCTTGTCGGCGATACCAGACATACCACGTGCAGCTACCGAAGCTGCTCGCGTACGCATCGCCTTTGAAATCGGACATGCTATAGGATGCGCGGCCGGTCGAGGCCCACGCACTGATGCCGTTGGGGGAAGGACTGTAGGCGCCGGATGGGCGTACCTTCCCATTCGCGCCGCCGCGAGCGGTAATGGCGGCGGTATAGGCCCCCCTGGCGCTATTCCCCGTAGTGGGGACCCAGGTAGGATTGTCAGAAACGGCCTGGCCAGCGGTGCCGCGATGCCACTGCCTCGTGCAGTGGAACGCGCCATTGCTCCATCCATAGCAGAGCCAGCCGTTTTGAACGGAAGAGCCTCGGGCATAGCGGTAACCCGCGGCCGCCCGCGCCACTGGCGCGGGGGCGACTTGCGCCGCGATGACCGTGATACCAAGCACACCCGTCAGAACACATGCAACGCGCTTGATGCCAAGCGCCTGAGACGCACAACGATGTTGACGAAACGTAAACGACACAACGTCCTCCTTTGTCAGACCCCATGCGCTTCATGGAGTCTCTCTCGCGGCTGCGGTACCGCGATTGTTTCCCTCCTCGAGGGCATCCACCTGATGCGTGCCCTCGCTCTTCGTTCGCGGCCGGTGTGGCCGCGATGCCCGTCTATCAGCGTCTCCCGTCGTGCGGTGCGTCACCTTTCCATATTTGCGTCCGCTTGGAAGGGTGCGGCAGGCACGAGGAAGACCATACAAGTTTACGCAGCTAGCCTGCCAAGGACCGGGGGCAAAGATAGGACTATCTGGCCGCACATCTGGGCCTATAGTCCTATGTATTATGTAATGTTGTTAGCTGGGTGGCGCAACATCACGCAGCCAGCGTCACGCCCACACCAAGTTGAGCACGATGTAGGCCGCGTACCCTATCAGCAACAGCAGCCCAGCGCCCCGCCCGACGCGCCCACGCCAGAGGAAGAATGTGGCGACCCAGCTCACGGCACAGAGATACGGCCAGTCCAGCCAGCGCACACGGGCATCTACGGCTACCGGCGTGAGCAAGACGATCAGCCCGAGGTTAAAGAGGGTGAAATAGAGCAGCGTGCCGACGAGATTACCCGCGCTCACATCAGGGCGCCCACGGCGGGTGGGGATCGCCTGTCGCGCGACTTCTTCCAGTTCGATGGTGGCGGGTGCGACGACCATCCCCATCACCAGCGCCGGCACACCAAGCGTGAGGACCAGGCCCGCCGCTCCGCGCGCCACCAGTTCGCCGCCCACGCTCACCACGACGATGCCAAGGATGGTCAGCCCCACCACCGCCCAGAGGGGCCGTCGCTCTTCCCGCGCCTCCTCCACCTCCTCGGAAGAGAGCAGTTGCCCCCCACGCGACGCCACGATCAGATAGCCCAGCGCCGCCGCGAAGGCGACCAGCAGCACCACGCCGGTCCAGCGCGGCGTCACTGGGGCGATGAGCGCCAGCCCCGCCAAGAGCGGACTCGCGGCGAAGACCACTAGGAAGCCGCGCGGCAGCCGCACCTCCAGCGGGTAGAGCAGCGCG
>JADMIN010000725.1 GCA_015478575.1 Ktedonobacterales bacterium
ATAGCCGCCTGATGGTCGAGCCAGCGCAGCAGAACATCATCGAGGTGAACTGCTCCGTTCTGGGCAGTGGCGCCGATGCCCGCCCCTCTGTCTGTGAGCAGCCCATCGGGCAGGAAGGCGTGCTCAGCTATCAGGATAAGTATCTGGGTGGCGCCAAGGGAGGAGGCGTGGGAGCGAAAGGACCGCGCACGGGTGCCAAAGGCGAGAGCGTCAACAGCGAGAGCGCCGAGGCCAAGCGCCCAGGCATGCAAAGTGCCCGGCGCATCATCCCCGCGCCATTGGAGCCAGCGCTCACTGAGGCGATCCAGGCGGCGGCGGTGCGGGCCTTTGCCGCTATCGGCGCCACCGGTGTCGCGCGCGTGGATTTCCTCTTGCGCCCCGCCGACGGCATCTTCTACGTCAACGAGATCAATACGCTTCCCGGCTCACTCTCCTTCTATCTCTGGGAGCCAGCGGGCGTTCCGTTCCCTGAATTGCTCGCCACGCTGATTGACCTTGCTCAGGCACGCCAGCGCGAGAAGCGGCGCACTACCTACTCATTCAGCTCGTCCCTGCTCAGCGCGAACCCGCTCTTAGGGGTAAAAGCGGACGGGAACACGGGCGTATCGCCATCACTCGTGCCATGACGCGCACCGGCTCCCAGCGCGCGCACCAACCAGGGAGCGCACCGAAGAGCATGGGACATGCGCGACGGAGAAGATATGATCCAGCGCCATCTGCCAGAGGGATTAGCGTACGAGACACAGGGCGAGGGGCAGCCCGTGCTGCTGGTGCATGGCTTCGCTGGCACGGCCCGTACGCACTTCGATCCGCTGCTGCGCGACCTCGCGCGAGATTGCCGCGTCATCGCGCCGGATCTGCGCGGGCATGGCCGCTCAGCGGCGCTGCCCCGCCAGTACGATGCCGATCTGTATCGCACCGACGCCGATGATCTCGTGCGACTACTCGATCAGTTGGCGCTCGATGCGGTGCATCTCGTTGGCTATAGTGATGGCGGCGAGACTGCCATCCTGCTCGCGGCGCGCCTCGGTGCGCGCGTTCGCTCCGCCACCGTTTGGGGCGTGAGCGGGCGCGTGCCGCCGCCCGCCATCGTCGCGCTCTATGCTGATCCTGAGCGCTGTCTTCCCGATTGGCCCGCGCTCCGCGCCGAGCTGGAGGAGCAGCACGGCCAGGAGAGTGCCCTGCCGATGCTGCACGGTTGGGCCGCGGCCATGCGCACCCTGGCCGAGCAGGGGGGCGCCATTGAGGATATGGCCGCCGCCGCGGTCGTGGCACCTGTGCTCGTGGTGGCGGGCGATCACGACCCCTTCAACCCGCTGGAAGCGACCCGCGCGCTGGTCGCCCGCCTGCCCACGGCGCGGCTCGTCGTCCTGCCTGGTGCCGGGCACGACCTGCTCCGCGAACGCGGGCCACAACTGACGGCCTTAATCCGTCGAATGCTCGCGAGTCCAGACCGATGAGCACTTCACAGCCCCCCGCCTCACAGCCCGCCGCGCAGCCGCCCGCCCACTTCGTGCGGCGTGGCCGCGGCGAGCCGATTCTACTGCTCCATGGCTGGGGCGCCAGCAGCGCGCTGTTCGCGCCGACGATGGCCGCGCTAGAGGACGCCTTTAGCCTGATCGCGCCTGACTTCCCCGGCTTTGGCGCCACGCCGCCTCCACCGGCTGCCTGGTCGGTCGGCGACTATGCGCGGTGGGTCGTGGAC
>JADMIN010000726.1 GCA_015478575.1 Ktedonobacterales bacterium
AGACCAGGTAGACCAGCGCCGGCGTGATGGAGAAGAAGGTCGAGATGAAGCCGAAGAACCAGCGCCCGATCATCTGCTGGCGAATCTCCAGCGCGACCAGGCGCTCGTTCTCGTCGTGGAACCGCCGCACCTCCCGCTTCTGGCGCCCGAAGGTCTTGGTCAGCAGCACGCCGCTGACGGAGAGCGTCTCCTCGACCATCGCCGAGAGGTCGGCCAGCGAGATCTGTGTGTTCTTGCTCAGCTCGCGGCGCACGTTGCCTACGCGGTAGGTCAGCCACAAAAACACCGGCAGCAGGCCCAGCGAGAGCAAGGTGAGCTGCCACGAGAGCACGACCATGCCGACGATGGTGGAGACCGCGATGGTGATGTTGGAGACGACGGAGGTCGCGGTGTTGGTGACGACGTTTTGCACGCCGCCGATGTCGTTCGAGAGCCGCGACTGGATCTCGCCGGTGCGCGTGTCGGTGAAGAAGCGCAGCGACATGCCTTGCAGGTGCGCGTAGACCTGGAGCCGCAGGTCGCGCATCACCCGCTGGCCAATAACGGTGTTGAGGTAGGTCTGGCCGATGCCGATGAGCGTGCTGATGATCGGCGTCACGAACATGACGGCCACGTAGAGCGCAAGCAGCCGAAAGTTCTGCTGGCCGAAGCCAATCGAGATGGAGAACTTGAGCATGTACGGGTTGACGATGCCGAGCACGCCCGTGACGACGATCGCTCCGAGCACGACCGCTACCTGCCGCCAATAGGGGCGGAACGACGCGGCGACGCGCCGGACCGTGCGCGCGTCCGCCTTCTTCGTGGGCGTCGCCGTCGCCAGCGGCACCCTGCCACCGGCCAGGCGCGCGTACCTGCCGCCGCCACCCCCCCCGCCATGGATCATCATTGTCGCGTCACCTCGCCGCCAGATCGCATTCAAAAACTCTACTGCATCGTCACGGGACCATGTCGGGAATGGCCGACGCGCGCGTCCTGGCCTGGCCCCCAGCCCCCCTGCGCTACGCTACGCTCCGCGCGCGCTGTTCGCGCGCTGTTCGCGCGGTGGAGAGGCGGGTCCCGCCTGGCAGACACACATCGCGCTGGCCTGGCCAGCAGATGTCCACCGCTTACAGATTATAGAAAGCCGCGTCGCGTGCGTGCCCTGGCGATTCGGCCAGTCGTCACCCTCCCCATTCGGCAGCGGTGAGCGCATGGCGCGCCGGTGGGCGCGGCATCCGTCCGGGTGCCGCGCCGTGCGCCGGCTCGCTGCCTCACCGTGACGCCGCATGGCGGCAGCGATGGGCAGCGGCGGAACCTACAGATCCTCGACGGGACCCGGAGGCGGCGGTGGGGGCGGTGGTCCGCCCGCGGGGCTGGCGCCCGCGGCGCGCTCCTCTCGCTCGCCCTGGCCCAGGAACTCGTTCAGGTCGCCCTTCGCCCGCGCGACGATGGCGTGCAGCCGCGCGAGGCGTTCGGGGTCGCCACCGGAGACCATCACGGCGGCGCGCATCAGCCGCATGACATCCCCGGACTCGCGCCGCAGCGCGTGCAGCTCCGGGCCGGCCTCGTGGGCAAATGGGCCGTGATGGTGATGATGCGGCCCGTGCTCGTGGCGACCGCCCGGGCCACCCCACGGCCCGCCCCACGGTCCGCGCGGGCCACCCTCAGGCTCGCGCTCGCCGCGCTCCCGCGCACCGGTGGCCATTTCACGCCGGTTGCGCCCG
>JADMIN010000727.1 GCA_015478575.1 Ktedonobacterales bacterium
CCATCAACGGCTATGGGCTACGCGAGAGCGCGCTCGTCGTCATCCTCGCGACCTTCCATGTACCCGCGGCGATGGCCTTGCTCTTGGCCCTCGTCGAAGATGCGCAGGTATTGCTCTTTGGGGGCATCGGCGGCCTGATCTACCTGACCATGGGCATGCGTCGCCCAGCGGCGAAGCGGCGGGTGGCGCCCGCCGCGACGAGTTGAACACGCGACGAGTTGAGCGCACAAGGATAGGCTGATGTGCGTCTCCAGTGGTCGCCAGATGAACGCTCGCATGAGCCAAGAAAGAGGTGAAGATACCGATGCCAGACTATACCGCCGAGTTCTTCGAGAGCTTTCAGGAATCATCCCGGCAGTCCGCTCGGGAGGTCGTGCCCCTTCTCTTGGAGTTGCTCCAGCCCCGCGCGGTGGTTGATGTTGGCTGTGGTGTCGGCACCTGGCTCTCTGTCTTCCATGAGCATGGCATCGCCGACATCCAGGGCGTTGATGGCAGCTATGTCAAACGTGAGGCGCTGCTGATCCCACCGGAACGCTTTCTGCCGTTTGATCTGAAACAGCCGCTCGACCTTGGGCGCCGCTTCGATCTGGCGATCTCACTGGAAGTGGGCGAGCACCTGCCAGCGCGGTGTGCCAAAACGCTCGTGGAATCGCTCGTCCGTCTGGCGCCGGTGGTCCTCTTCTCCGCCGCGATTCCGCTGCAAGGCGGCAACCACCACATCAATGAGCAATGGCAAGACTACTGGGCGCGCCTTTTCCAGACGCAGGGCTACGTCGCCATTGACTACGTACGGCCACGGGTCTGGCGCAATGAGCGCGTCCAACTCTGGTACGCCCAAAACACGCTGCTCTACGCACACCGCGACGCGCTGGAGGCCCATCCCCGGCTTCTGGCCGCTTACCAGGCCACCGACCAAGAGCAACTCTCCCTGGTGCATCCCCGCCTCTATCTGGCGCACGTGCCTGTGAGCGAGCGCCTCGGCCTGCGCAAGATCTGGTCAGCACTGCCCTTTGGCGCGCGTAACGCCCTCAAGCGCACCATCATCCGGCCACTCGTGAGACCATGAGGTGCGCGTTCTCCCGGCCGCATCGGTGCGCGCCATCTCGCGGGGGCATGGGCGAGCAACGCTGCCCTGAAGGGCACCGACACCCGCCGCCGATCACGATCCACACCAGCGCTACGCAGAAATGCCTAACACCTAGGTATTTTCGTTACAACGAGACCCAGTAATCGTTCATCACATACGATGGCAGATGCGAGCCGACAGACCTCGCGACACGCGGGGGAGCGGCGACCAGACGGTATGGTGGCTTGCGTGCGGTGGGTGCGGAGGATCATGTGGCATGCGCATTCTGATGGTTGCCCCCGAACCGTTTTTTCAGCCACGTGGCACGCCCTTTAGCGTCTTCCACCGGGCACGCGCACTCGGCCGCCTGGGACACGAGATTGATCTCGTCACCTATCCCATTGGCGAAGCGGTCTCGCTGCCGCGCGTGCGCATCATCCGCTCAGGGCGCGTGCCGTTTCTCCGCCGGGTGAAGATTGGCCCCTCGCTCGCCAAGATTCCGTTGGATGCCCTGCTGCTCGTGCGCACGGTCGGCATGCTGCTGCGTCACCGCTATGATTGCATCCACACGCACGAGGAGGCTGGCCTCTTCGGCGCCATCCTCAGCAGAGTCTTCCGGCTGCCCCACATCTACGA
>JADMIN010000039.1 GCA_015478575.1 Ktedonobacterales bacterium
ATATAGCCAATCTCGGCACCGTTGATCGCCCCCGTATCCTGCGCGTCCGTAAATTGATTGGGATCCACCACCTGCCGCACCGCGGTGGCTAATACCTGCGCGGCGGTCGTGCCGGGCGTGACGGTCATGCTGGCGAACTCGACCGAGACCTCGCCAAACTGTGTCTGCGCGACAAGCAACACGCTACGGTCGTTGGAGGAGGCCACCGTCCAGGGATCAAAGTAGGTCAGACGAAAGTGCGTCAGCGCGATCGTGTGAGCGCTGGTGGCCTTGCGCTGCGGCGGTGGGCAGTTGGCGGCGCAACGCGAGGGCGTCTGCCCCGCCACCGGAATCGGCCCAGTACCACACGCCCACGCGCCGAAGAGCAGGGAGAGCAGCCCCAGCGTGATGCCCCAAGCGTTGTGCCGACCCCACTCGCTACGCATGGCGTTCCTCCTGCCCGCTAGGGTGACGGGCGTGCTTGGCGATGGAGCGCAGCGCCAAGCCGCAGCCCGGGCAGAAGGCCACATCCGGTACGGAGTGATGGCATCCTGGGCAGGTCAGCACACCACCGTGTCCAAGCTCCTGGGCCTTCTCTAGGAGGCCCGCATGCAGCACGACACGCACCAGCAGCAGCATCACCCCGGCGGTCACGCCATACCAGACGAGCGCGGTAATCTGGCCACCCACCAGGTCAAAGCCGAGGCTTGGCACGACCTGACCCAGCGTACCGACCAGCGCGGCCACCGGCGGAAACGCCAGCCAGCCGAGGCGACGGCGCGGCGCGTGGTGATCGCGCCGCAGCCAGAGGGCCGCGCAGATAAGCCCAGTGGTCGCGGCGTCTAATAACGGCACGAGCAGGGCGATGCGAATGGTGGGAAGCGCCCAGGATGTGGCGGAGCCACCGCGCTGAAACGGGCCGGCAATCAGCAGCCAGGAATAGACTACGCTCTGCGCGGCGGCGAAGCCCAGGCCCGAGGCGGCGCCAAACGCCAGCCCATCGAGCAGGTCGTTGAAGCGGCGGCGGGTGAAGTAGAGGACGAGTGGCCCAATGAGCATCAGCGCCTGCGCGAGCAGCGGCAGGAGGATGCCGGTCAGCAGCACATAGCTGGGCGCTGGCCCAAAGATGAGCCGGCGCTGTCCAAGGATAACCCGATAGAAGGCCACACTCAGCAGCGTACCGAAGACAGCGCCCGCCAGAAAGGTCGCGGCGAGCACCGGCAGCGGCTCATCCTCATGGATGCCCGCTAGAAAGAAATACAGCAGGTAGAGCACGGGCACCAACAGGGCAGCCAGCACGATGGAGAGCGGGACGAAGCGCCCCAGCCCGACGAGGAACACGAGCACCGCGCCCGCTAGCAGCAGCCAGCGCGCCTGGAAGGTGCGGTGAGGATTGAGATGCGGGAAGAGGGTCGTGATGACGCTGAGGTGGAGCAGGTGTTCGCGCGGATCAGCGGCATAGGTGCGCGTCCGCCTGGCATCGAGGAGGCGGTCGCCCACGGGCAGGTGCGCGCCGCAATGGGCGCAGAACTCGCCTGCCGGAGCCTCCCGCCCACAATGCGGACACCGCATGGTCATACTCTCCTCGCCCCGCGCGAGCGGCGCGCCTCACGTGGACCCCTGACGCCCGTCTCCCCTGTATCGTAGCGGTTCCATGAGGTGTACTTCAACGTCAGAGTGGAGCGCGCCGCGCCGTGTATCGCGTCCCATCGCGCGCATCACTAGCGCTGGCTTCCTAGCACTGGCTTCCTAGCACTGGCTTCCTAGCGCTCGTTTCGCTGGTTGTCCCCGCGCCCCCGCGCCAGCTACGATGTGCGGGAGTCGCACATCTTGGCAGTCAGACATCGGGGAAGTCGGATATCGTAAAGCCGTTCGCTCTCGCTCCACGCTCTCAGGGGGTCACCATGTTGCTCGTTGATGGCCACGAAGATATCGCCTCAAATGTGCTCTTTCATGGCCGCGACGTGCGCCGCTCAGTCACGGAGACACGGGCGCGCGAGACGGCGGCGCGCGCCGTGAGTGGCGTTCAGCCCGCGTTCGATGCCGGCACGGCGATGCTCGGTCTGCCAGAGCACCGACGCGGCGGAGTGGGCCTCGTCTTCGCCACGATCTTCGTCGCACCCGGTGAACGCGAGGCCATGGCGGCGAAAGGCCTGGCCCAGTTGCGCTACTATCACGACCTCGCACGCCAGCCGGAGGCCGGTGTGCGCCTCATCACCACACGCGACGAGCTGGCCACGCTGGAGCGCGACTTCGCGGCGGCGAGCACCCCGGAGCGGCGTCCCGTGGGCTTCGTGCTGCTGATGGAGGGCGCTGATCCCCTGCGCGACCCCGCTGAGTTGGCGCGGTGGTCGGGCGAGGGCCTGCGCCTGTTGGGCCTGAGCTGGCACGCCACGCGCTACGCTGGGGGCACCGGCGCGCCCGGCCCCCTGACCGACCTGGGGCGGGCGCTCCTGGGCGAGATGCAACGGCTGGGGGTGGCGCTGGATATCAGCCACCTGGCCGAAGAGAGCTTCTGGCAGGCGCTCGATCATTTCTCTGGCACGGTCATCGCCAGCCACTCGAACTGCCGCGCGTATGTGCCAACTGACCGCCAACTCAGCGATGAGATGATCCAGGCCATTGCCGCGCGCGATGGCGTCATGGGCACCGTGCTGGCCAACCCCTTCCTGGTGGATGGCTGGACACGAGAGGCCACCGCCTCTGTCACGCTCGACGCGGTGGTGCGCCACATTGACCATATCTGCCAACTCACCGGCAGCGCGGCCCACTCCGCCATCGGCAGCGACTTCGATGGTGGCTTTGGCGTCGAGACCACACCGCTCGAACTCGATTCGGTGGCCGACCTGGGCGCCATCGGCGCGGCCCTGACCGCGCGCGGCTACCGCGCGGAGGACGTGGCCAGCATCCTCGGCGGCAACTGGCTGCGGATCCTGCGGCGCGCCCTGCCCGCGTAGCGGGATGACGGGCGGGCTACCTTCCTCCCCACCGCGCGCCGCACGGCACCTGTAACGCTCCCTCGTATTCCCTGGATGGTATAGCCGTGTCCGCTTGATAGCGTGCGCGTATGCTGGGGAGAGGAGGAGGGCGATGCGACAGACGAGGCCCGCGGTAGCCGAAGTGGGGCACTGGGACGGGAATGCAGCCGACATGCCGCCGCGCGCGACCCCTGCCCTGGTCCGCTGGTGGCACTCCCTGGTGGCGCCCGCGGAGCCGCCCGCCGACGCCAGCCCCACCGCGCGCGACCGTGCCCGGCGCGGGCGCCTGGCCAGCACGCTGCTCTTCGGGCTGCTGCTGGTCGGGCTGGGCGCGCTGGCCGTCGGCTTCAGCGACCCAGACCACTTCGATGGTCCCCTGCCTGGACTCTTCAACCTGCTGCCCGGCGCCTTTGCCGCTGGCCTCGCCGCCGCGCTCCTGAACCGCCGTGGGCACGTCAACGCCGCCGGTGTGCTGATGATCGTCATCGCCGATCTGCCGCTGCTCTCCATCACGCTCTTTTCCCAAGGCGGGCGCCTCGATGTCGTCAACCTGACGGGCTTCTATCCCATCATCATCGCCGTGCTCTTCGCGGCCTCGATCCTGCCACCGATCAGTGTCTTCCCCGTCGCGCTCGTCAATAGCCTGCTGGTCTGCGCCATCATCCTCGCGAAACCCCATACCCCCGCCTTTGCCGCCAGTTTTGATCATTTTGGCGATATCGTAGGCACGATGGGCCAGCCCATTGGGCTAGAACTGGTGGTCGCCATCGTCTCATATCTCTGGATCACCAGCACGCGGCGCGCCATCCAGCGGGCGGATCTGGCCGAGGCGCTCGCTGAGCTGGAGCGGCGCGAGGTGGAGCGCACGCGCGAGCTAGAGCGGGGTGTACGCCAACTGCTCGCCGTCCATGTCGAGCTGGCGAATGGCAACTTCAACGTGCGCGCGCCGATGGTCCGCAACACGCCGCTCTGGCAGATTGGCAGCAGCCTCAACAACCTCATCGCGCGGTTCGCGCGGCTGGCGCAAGCGGACTACACCCTCCACCGCACCAGCCAAGAGGCGCGACGCCTCGCCGAAGCCATCCACGTCTGGCGTGAGGGCCGTCAGCCGATCTGGCCCACCCCCAGCGGCACCCCACTGGATGAGGTGCTCGTCGCGCTCGCGGGCGAGGCCCCCTGGCCCTCTCTCGCACCACCCACGGCAAGTGGCCGACCGACATCGCGCCCCCTGGCCTCAGACCGAGGGGGACCGCTCCCAGCGCCGCCGCTCTCCCCAGCGCCGCCACGGCGACCCACCGCGCGCCAACTGCCACCATTCGATCCGGCGGCGGAGCTGCCCCCCTGGCTGCGCCCCCAACCACCCGACACCGACTCGCCAGACGAGCGCCCCTCATCCACCGAAGCCTGGCCGGATCTGCATGTGGGCGAAGAGCGACCGCGTGAGCCGTAGGGATGCGCTCGCGTTCTGAAGTGGGGAACGACGGGACCACCGCTTGCCGCTGTGCCCCGCACTTCCGCCTTCCGTGCGTGGCGAAGCGCGTGGCGAGCGGTGGGGCGATGCCGAGCGGACGGCGTTGCCGCTCATCGGCGGGGGAGGGGGAAGTTCCACATGGTGAGTGCTCGCTCCTCCTTGGTTCATCACGATGCTGATCAAGAGGCACTGGATGACGTGCGCCAGATGGCGGCACCACCTCGCCATATAGCCCATATAGCCCAGATGGCTACCCCCCATCACGGCGTGTGCTCGCGTGGGAGTCCGCTTGAGCACTGGCGCTAAATCTGCCGTACGGAGTTGCGTACGCTGGTCCGTTGTAGCCAGATGCGCCAAACTCTGGCATACTCGCTCTTATTCCCCCCGATGAGCTGATGGTGGTAGGTGTGGAAGAGGAGCGCGCATGCGGCAGAACGACCCAGCAGATGCATCCGGTGAGCAGCCACTCGCGCGCGCGAAGCCGCGCGCGCGGCGCACCCCGGCGAAGACACCGCCCAAGCGCGTACCAGACGTGACGTGGGAGACCACCGATCAGACGACGGGCGCACTCCCCCCGCCAGCCGCTTCCGCTGGGCGCCGCCGCACCCTGGCCTCCGCCAGCGGCACACATGCGCGGCCTGATGACGTTGGGAAGGACACCGCCCCATCCGCTTCCACCAGCCAGGGAACGGAGACGCCCCCACGCCGCGCGACGGGACGCCAGCGCGCGCAGCCCATCCGCCCGGAAGACAGGGCGCTGGTTGAGCGCGCGACGCTGGCGATGCATGCACACAAGGGGAAGCATGCCGTGGCCCCGAACCTGGCCCCGAACCTGGCCCCGGCGATCTGGCAAAAATCCACAGCACAGCCGCCGGTGACGGTGGTGGCCGGCGACACATCGGGCCGCCATCTGGCACTTCCGCCGCGCGCTCCCCGCCATCGCCGCGGCGTCTTCGCGGGCGTGGCCGCTTGCGTGCTGTGTGTGGCCGCCATCACCTCCGTCCTCTACACCTTGCTGCCGGTCGGCACCCGTTCCCCCGCCCAGCTCTCGCTCGCGTTGAACGCCGCCGCCATCGCGCAGAATCCCTCCAACGCCAACGGCACGGCCTGGAGCACCTCCGCGGGCGCGCTCTCGCTGGGCGTCGGCGGCGGCGCGGGTCCCGGCGTAAAGGCGCCAGGCAGCGCGGGTCTGCCAGTGACGACGCCGCCCCAACCATCAGGGCCGCCCACCAACGGCATCGGTGTCTCGCCCGCTCCCTTCACGCCGTGGCCGCCGAGCAGCCAGTGGATGATGGTGCCCGGTCGGTATACCTTTAGCGTGCAGCGCCCGGCGGATAACTACTATGGCTGGGCCTTCGGGCAATGCACCTGGTGGTCGCAGTATGAGCGACGCGACGAGAATCTGACCCGCATGGGCAATGCCCTCTCCTGGGCTGGTGTCGCCGCCACCCGGGGCTACACGGTCAGCGCGCGCCCCGCCCCCAACACGACCGTGACCTTCCAGCCGGGGGTGCAGGGCGCGGGCGGCGCGGGGCACGTCGCGCACGTGGTCGCCGTCTATCCTGGCGGCTGGTTCCTCATGTCCGAGATGAACTTTTATTGGAACGGCGGCGGTTGGGGCCGGGTGGACTACCGCTACGCGCACTCTGGCTGGGGCGTACAGTTCATCTATTGACCGCCGATACGATACCCGCTAGGGCTGCCCCCCGCGACAGCCCTAGAACCAGTCATCCCAGCGACCCCCGCTGCACTGCGCGTTCACATCGAGCCACTCATCTTGGTCATCCCGCCAGCGCTTGGCCCGCCGCCGCAATGCCGAGACGCGGCCCCCAAGCTGCCCGATCTGACGATAGTAGGCCGTGTCCGCGGTGCGCTTCGTCGCCTCGCCACCCAGGCGCCCGATCTCCGCGTAATAGGCCTTGCCATGCCGGTCACGGACCAGAGACCCGCCCTTGGCGCCTATCTGGCGATAGTGGTCGCGCGCGGTGGCGGGTTCCGCTCGCCGCCCGTCCGCCGCGCCGCCCACCCGTTCCTCCTCCGCCCGTTCTCGCGTCGGCGATGTGGGCGCCATCGGGTCCGCTGGGTGCCGCGCCGCCGCTGATGGCCGCTCGTCTGGTGACATCATGCGCATGAAGAGACATCCTTTCATCGTGAAGCCGTGACGGGAGAGGCATGGAAGGCGCTATGCCGCTACTCAGGTTGCCCAGCATCTCCTGGTGGCAAGGCGTCGTCGGCGCGTTCACCCTCGGCGCGTTCACCCTCGGCGCGTTCACCCTCGGCGCGTTCACTGGGCGCTCGCGTCTCAGGCGTGGCCGACTTGGGCGGCGATGGCTGCACATACGCGGGAGCGACAAAGAGCGTGAAGCACAGGCCATAGACCTGATCGCCAACCACGCTCGGCTCGTTCAACAAATCCTCAACGATGGTATCGAGCCGCTCCCTGTAGACGCGAGCACGCTCTGGCGAGAGCCGGACGTGAGGAAAGCCGGAAGCGCATTCGGCATCTTCCCCTATGCTGACGAACGCCTCGAGCATCTCATCGCGCGCCTCGGTGAGCAGCCCAAGCACGATGGACATACTCCCCGTCGCGTCGCGTGGCATGGAGTAATCGAAGAGGCGCGCCGTGCGGGTGTAGTATTTGGCCACCGTGCCACGCACCTGCCGCCGGGCCACCACCCACGCCAGGCCCGCCGCCTCCAGCACTTGGAGGTGATGGCCGATGGTGCCCGGCTTGCTCCCCAAGCGGTCGGCAATCTGCTTGGCGGTCGCGGGCGCGTTCTGGATGATGCGCAGGATACGCGTGCGCACCGGATCCGCCAGCGCCTTGAATTGCTCGTCCGTGGTGATGAGCAGCTTCCTGGGCAACTCTGGCATCTCGACCGGCACCTCTTCGGGCAGGATCATATCAGGGTCGTAGCCACGGCTCGTTCCACTCATCCCGTTCGTCTCCCCCCAACTGACGGCCCAGACCTCGCCCTCGCCCCCACGCTTTATACCACTCTATCAGTATATACGACAAAAGCCGCATATACGGCAAGAGCGGTCTGTATGAGCGGGCCGCCAAGCGATCAGGAGCCGGTGAATCAGCATGTCTCGTCTCACCGCCACCGCTCACGCGCTCGAAGCGGGCGCTAGACAAACCCCGTGCGGCGCGGCTAGAATAGTGGCGACACTCCACGGGTGGGGTGGGCGCGCTCACATCGCTCGATCGAGGGTCCGGGCGCGCGGATGCGCCACGCCGAGAAGACACGCCGAGAAGATAGGCCAAGCAGATGCAAACAGATATGCCCGCTGGAGCCGCCACGCCCCAGCTCAAGCGCACGCCGCTGTTCGAGATCCATCGCGAGCTGGGCGCGCGCCTGGTGGAGTTTGGCGGCTGGGAGATGCCCGTCCAGTACAGCGGCATCCTCGAAGAGCACCGCGCCGTGCGTGAGCGCGCTGGCCTCTTCGATGTCAGCCACATGGGCGAGTTCCATGCCGAGGGCCACGGCGCGCTAGATTTCTTGCAGAGCCTCGTGCCCAATAACGTCGCCAAGCTGACAGAGAACCAGGCGCTCTATTCCCATATCCTTCGGCCCGATGGCGGCACCCTCGACGACCTGCTCATCTACCGCCGTGGCGCTGACCGCTACATGATCGTGGTCAACGCGGGCACCACCGAGAAGGACTGGGCCTGGTTTCACCAGCACGCCGCCGCCCACCCAGACGTCACCCTCACCAACACCTCAGCGGAGACCGCGCTGCTGGCGCTCCAAGGGCCGCTCGCCGAACGCATGCTCCAGCCGCTCGCCACCATCCCCCTTGATGCGATCGCCTACTACCACAGCCGTCCTGGCATCGTGGCCGACGTCGAGTGCCTCATCTCACGCACGGGCTATACCGGTGAGGATGGCTTCGAACTGTACTGCCCCGCTGACGCGGCGCCCGGACTCTGGCGCGCGCTGATGGCGGCGGGGGCGCCGCGCGGGCTGCTGCCCGCTGGATTGGGCGCCCGCGACACGCTGCGGCTGGAGGCGGGCTATTGCCTCTACGACCATGAGTTGACCGAGGAGATCACCCCGCTGGAGGCGGGCCTGGGGTGGGCGGTCAAGCTGGACAAGGGCGCGGACTTCATCGGACGGCAGGCGCTGGCGGAGGAGAAGCGCGACGGCTTGCGACGCCGGCTGGTGGGCATCGAGATGCGCGAGCGCGGTGTGCCCCGCGCTGGCTATGCCATCCTACGCGGCGGCGCGCGCATCGGCACCGTCACCAGCGGCACGATGTGCCCCACGCTGGAGCGCCCAGCGGGCATGGGCTACGTGCCCCCCGCTGACGCGGCGCCCGGCACCGAGGTCGCCATTGAGATCCGCGGCAAGCCCGTCGCCGCCGTCATCGCCCCGCTGCCCTTCTATAAGCGTCCCAAATCGGCCTCCTAACAACCGGCGCGCCGACGCGCGCGGTATTCCAACCGCGCGCTATTCCAATGAAGAGTGAGGGATTCGCATGGCCACGACGAAACAGCCAGAAAACCTGCGCTACGCCGAGACGCATGAGTGGGTACGGGTCGAGGGCGACGAGGCGATCATCGGTATCTCTGACTATGCCCAGGACGAGCTAGGCGATGTCGTCTACCTCGATCTTCCCTGGGATGCCGCGGGCAACCGCGAGGTCAAGGCCACCGAGCACTTCGGCGATATCGAGTCGGTGAAGGCGACCTCAGAACTCTTCACGCCAGTCAGTGGGACGGTGGTGCGAGTGAATGAAGCGCTGAAAGATGCGCCGGAGCGCGTCAACAGCGATCCCTACGGCGAGGGCTGGCTGCTGGCGATTCGCCTGGCGGATCCGAGCGAGCTGGACCGCTTGATGGATGCCGCGGCCTATACCGCGTTCCTGGCGTCCAGCGGGCATTAGCCGCGCCTAGGAGCGGTGCCCACCGCGCGGCCACCGTCCCTTACGCCAGCAGCAGGCGCAGCCGGGCCGCGCTCGCGGCTGAGAGCGTACCCTTGGCTTCAGCGAGGGGAATGGCCAGCCGCGCCAGCGCGCGGTAGGCATCGCGCAGCGCCGCCCCCTGGGCATCGCCGATAGCCTGCGCATCCAGCCACGCCAGGTGCGCCGCGACCGTGCCCACGTCGCCCCGCGCAATCGGGCCAGAGAGCGCGCCAGGGAGACCATCGGCCTCCAGTTTGCCGACCGCCGCGCGCGCCAGAGGCAGCAGCGCTTGGAGCGCCGTCTCCTCCGCGACGCCGAAGGAGGCCCAGAGCCGCGTCGCCGCGTCCAGCAGGACGATCACATAGTTGGAGGCCAGCACCGCCGCGGCATGGTACGCCACGCGATCGGTCGGCCACAGGCGGATGACTTGCCCACCGAGCGCCGCCACGAGTTGCGCGAGCCGGGCATCCAAGTCGGCGTTTTCGGCCTCCAGTGCCCAAGAGCAGCCGTGGAAGCGCGCCAGCGCATCCTCCGCCGGTTGCTCCGCCAGATCGGCACGAGGAAAGGTCATCAGCGGGTGCAGCGCGGCGGTGGCGGCGCCCTGGGCCGCGGCAGGCGCCAGCAGCTCCGCCCCATGCGCGCCGCTCAGGTGGATGGCGCCCTGGCCATCGCGCCACGCTAGTGACGCCGCCAGCGGCGCGATGGCGTCATCTGGCACGGCCAAGAAGACGAGATCACAGGCCGCCACGACGGCGCTGGGCACGGTGATCGCGGTGCCAGGCAGCGCCGCGGCCAACGCCCGCGCCCGCCCTGGGTCGCGCTCCGGGTCGCGCATGGCCACGGCGGCCACCTCTCCGCCGCCCAGCGCCAGTGCCCGCGCCAGCGCGACGCCCAGCGCCCCCGCGCCGATGATGCCGATGCGCCCAACGCCGCCGATGCCCCCACTCGCTGAGCGATCGCGTTGCTCAGTCATCAGGTCCTCCATCGCCCGCTCCCCGCCTCCGCTCCCTACGTCCGCTCCCTACGTCCGCCTCAGACGGCCTGGCCCCGCTCCCAGGTGCCGTCCTCACGCAACAGGTAATTATCAATCAGCCGCGCCGGACCGACGCGCACCGCCAACACCAGCAGCGCCGGAGCGCGCACCGCCTCCAGTGGCTCGAAGGTATAAGGGTCGCAGGCATCCACATAGTCC
>JADMIN010000728.1 GCA_015478575.1 Ktedonobacterales bacterium
GCCAAGTCGTCTCCGGCACGCTGCTGCGTGTGGATGACCAGAGCATCACCCTCTGGACGCCAGAGCGCCTCGATCACCCCACGCTGCTTGACCGCTATAGCAGCGAAGCGGTGCATGACCGTACCGTGCGCAACCTCTGGCGCTGGCTGGCGGTCGAGCCGCGACTGCGGGCGCTCGTCTCTGGCGCGCTCGCCCCCACCTTCGATGATGCCGCCGAGGCCGTGGCATGGGCCACCTCGCCACCACACCACCACGGCACCTTCAATGACGAGCAGCGGCGAGCGATCGCGCGGGCGCTCGCCACGCGCGACTTCCTGCTGGTGCGGGGGCCGCCAGGCACGGGCAAGACCGCTGTGGTGGCTGAGATCGCGCGCCGCGCGATGGCACGCGGCGAGCGCGTGTTGGTCGCGGCCTTCACCAACCAGGCGGTAGATAACGTGCTGCGGCGCCTGTTGGCTGAAGGCGTGCGCGACTTCGTGCGGCTGGGCCACGAGTTGAGCGTGGCGCCAGAGTTGCGCGGGCACCGCTTGGTGGCTCGTGCCACTGGCACACCGCCTGCTGGCACGCCGTCTGCTGGCGCTTCAGGCGCGGCGCCACCGGCACCCGATCCCGCGCGCATGCGCGCCGCGCTGGCAGCCACGCCCCTGGTCGCCACCACGACCGCGACATGGTCAGCCGAGCGCCATGATGGCGCGGGCGAGGCGCTGCGCTTCGATCTGGCCATCGTGGATGAGGCATCACAGCTCACCGTGCCAGCGATCCTGGGGGCGCTACGCTTCGCGCGGCGCTTCGTGCTGGTGGGCGATGCGTGCCAGCTCCCGCCGCTCGTGATGAGCGCGGAGGCCGTGGCGCATGGACTGAAGCGCTCGCTCTTCACCGACCTGCTGGCGCGCTGGGGCGAAGACGCCAGCGTCGGGTTGACGCGCCAGTACCGGATGCACCCCGCCATCTGCGGGTTCTCCAGCCGCGAGTTCTATGGCGGCGCGCTGGCCGCGGCGGGCGCGGCGCGCACCGCCACGCTCGATCTGTCGCTCGATCCGCGTCACCCGCTCGCGGCGGTGCTCGATCCCGCGCGCCCGCTGGTCTTCGTTGATATCCCCGAAGCCGTCACGGGAAAGGCCAGCCCCGCCCAGGCCAGCATCGCGGGCCAGATAGTCCTCGCGTTGCGGCGGGCGGGCATCTCCGCCGAACGCATCGGCATCATCGCACCCTACCGCGCGCAGGCCGCCGCCATCCGCCAGCGGCTGGCCACCCTGGGCGAGCGCGAGGTGCCGGTGGATACGGTGGACCGCTTCCAAGGGGCCGAGCGCGAGATCATCCTCTTCTCCTGTGGCGGACGCGTCGGCCCTGATGCGCGCGGGCTGGACTTCCTGGCGGACCCGCACCGGCTGAATGTCGCACTGACACGCGCGCAACGCAAGCTGCTGCTGCTGGGCAATCGTGCCGCGCTCGCCGAGGTGCCGTTGCTGTGCCGCTTGGTCGCGTACTGCGCCGCACTGTATGACGGGCACGGGGGCATCGTGACGGCGCGACGAGCGTGAGGCGCCGAAACGACTGGGGCCTCGGAAAAGAGGCACGGAAGAGGGCGCGGTGGGCTAGGCAGACATCGCGTTGGCGATGTGGCGCACCTCAGCGGCCATGACCAGCGATTGGACCCGCTTGCGCGCCGTCTGCACGGATTGCGTATCGGTAAGGGC
>JADMIN010000040.1 GCA_015478575.1 Ktedonobacterales bacterium
CAGGTCGTCGTCGAACACGACGGTGTCGGCGTCGGCGGTCTCCGCCAGCTCCGCTGGCTGGCGGAGCAGCAGGACGAAGACCAGCGCGAAGATGCCGCTGGGCACCACCTCGGAGAACAAGACCGCGGGTGCTCCCCCCACCAGCGCCGCCCCGAACCAACCGCCACCAATGAGCGGCGCGAGCAGGCCCGCGGAGAGCAGCCACAGGAGCAGCGCGAGCAGCGGAACGTCAGCGAGCGTCGGCTCGCGCTCCGCCAGCCAGCGCACATACGCGCGCGCGCGCCAATAGAGCAGCCCCGTGAGCGCGGTCAGGATGCCCTCACCAGCGAGCAGCCCAGCGAAATAGAGGTGCTTGGCGTTCGTGCCGAAGGTGACAAGTAAGGTGGAGAATAGCGAGAGCGGGATCAACTGGGTGATGCGGTCGCCGAAGAGTTCAGCGGGCGTCGCCAACCCAAAGAGCGAGCGCACAATGAAGGCAATGAGGAGCGCTATCGCGGCGGCCACAAGCGCCGAGCCGAACACGCCCCCAGGCGCCGCGCGGAGTGATGGTTTTCCCATGCGCGTTTGCCCCTCCCTTGAATACGCTCTCTACTTGGCCAGAGTATACGGCGCAATTCTTACGGTTCTCTATCCTGATGTCGGCGGCGTGGCTGGATGGGTGCCTGAGAGAGCAGCGCCCCCGCGAGCACGAGGACATCGCCCAGCCGACTCAATCCCGCGTGCGCCATGGCCCCTGGCGCACGGCGATACGATGGCGCGCCGCCCACCCGCGTCGGCGGCATGCGCTCGATCACACCCATGCTGAGCAAGCGCTCCAGGGTCGGCGTGATGTGGTCTCGCGTCCGTCCCGTCGCGCGCGCGAGCGTGAGTGCGGTGAGTGGCAGGGGTGCCGCGGACTGCTCTAGGGCCAGGAGGGCGACGAGGAGTTCTAGCTCGCGCCAGCCAAGCTGGATCGGCGCTGGGGCAGCGGGATGGTCCTCTCCAAGAGGCTGCTCCGCGGGCGCGGCGAGCGGTGGCAGGGGCGCGGCGTCCGCTAGGGCGAGCGCGCCCAGGGGTGTGGCAGGCTCGAGCGTGTGGGCCAGGGGGCGAAAGCTGGGGAGTGCTCGTCCTAATGCGGCGAGCGTGGCGCGTGAGGGATTGCGGGCGCTGGCATAGCCGGACTCCAACTTCGAGAGGTAGCCTTTCGAGAGGCCTGTACGGGTGCTCAGCTCAGTCAGGCTCAGCCCCGCCACTTGTCGGGCCACGCGGAGGAGGTGCCCCCAGCCTCGTGCCCAGCGGTCATCCGCGCCAGCCGTCTCTGCTGTATCAGCCTGGTCATTCGCTCTCATAGAGCCTTACCTATAGGAGTCCGCGTCGGGAGTCCGCCGTAGACCTAGACGCCACCCTCGCGGGTACCATCGTTCAGAGACGAGAGGAGAGGCACGCATGTAAGCATGTAACCTCTGCCCGTACCTTACCACAGAGAACAAACCAGGCATGTGGCCGCTAGAGTCCATAGAGCCGATGCTCCTACGCTTCCGCGCGGGAGAAAGACAAGTGAGGAGAGGCAATGCGCTTATTCGCTGGGCAAGGTCGCATACGCACGCCATTCTGGCTCTTCAGCCTGCTGATCGCCATTGCGCTGGGCATCGCGGGCTGCGGTGGAGCGAGCGGCACAGGGTCCACTACGACACCTACGCCAACCGCTACGCCGACAACACCCCCAACCGAAGTTCCCACCACGGCGCCCTCATCGACAGTGACCGTGCCGCCCAACACGGTCTTGGTACGCATCATCAACTTCAAATTCCTCCCCAGCGCGGTGACGATCAAAAAGGGCATGAAAGTCCTCTGGCTCAATACCGCTGATACGGATCATACGGCGACAAGCCTGTCTGGTGACCCGGCGTCCTTTGACGGACCAGTGGGCGCCTCAGGCGGAACCTTCACCTTCACGTTTACCGTGGCAGGGACCTATAACTATCACTGCGCCATTCATCCATCCATGCTTGCCACTATCACCGTAACGTCGTAGCGCTCACGTCGTAGCTCACACTCGTTTCAACAAGGGGAAGTGCCACAGCCGCGCTCCCCTTGCGTCTGATCCCCCGTGTGTCTGGGCGATGGACCTACGTCCGCTTTCCCTACGTCCGCGCTGGCGCCCTGGCAGAGACGAGTAGCCCGCCACCCACCGCATGGTCATCGTTGAACACCCCACCCTTCACCTTCTCCTATCGGTCTGTCCGTCCGCCTGTCCGGCTGTGACCTTCTTCAGCCTGGCGGATGAAGGACTAGAGGCAGTTGCAAAACGCGAGGCAGTGTACAAGCAATCCGTTAAACGACCGTCAGCAGGCGTGGTTTGGATTGAGGGAGCGACGCGTGCTACTGGGCGCCGCGCACGGCAAGTTGGTATACGGGTTCTCCCCAACGCTCGGTGCCACTCAGGTAGAAACCGGCGGCAAGGTAGAGGCGCTGTGCCTGGCGATTCTCCGGGTGAACCACCAGTTGCAATAGCTGGCAGGTCGGATGCTCCCGCTTGACCAGCTCGATGAAGCACCGCAGTGCCGCCCTGCCATAGCCACGACCCTGGTACCGCTGGTCAATGAAGAAATGGAAGATCCAGTACTGGTCTGGAGTGCCGGACTCGTAGGCGAGCGCGACGAACCCGACCATCGTGGGGCCCGCATAGATGGCGTAGGGGATCCACGTTGCGCCGCCGAGGTGGAGGTAGGCCTTGGCCAGCGCGATGGCGACGATGGGGGTGTAGTCGGCAACGAAGCGTTGCTGGTCAGGGAACACAGCAAGGTGGAGCGCGTCCTGCCAGTTCGCTTGCGTAACCTCGCGCAACTCGACATCCATAGATCCCCCCTTGGTCCCGTCAGCAAAGCACTCCCACGTATCACCCAGGTAGGTCACCGGCGCCGTGGATCCAGAGCACAGATCTCGGCCTGCTCGGAAGGCGACCTCAGAGTACTCGCCTGGGAACGTGACCGAGCGCCCGTGGGATCTGCGCACCAGGCCGCACACACCCGCTCGCTGTGCACTCACACGGATGGCAGGCGCACCAAGCGCCTGATGCACACCAGCAGCACCGCGACCGCGAACCAACTGCGATAGACGCCGAAAAGGCGGTCCCAGCGGATCAGGAGCCGGCGGAAGTTGCCCAGCCACGCGAAGGTCCGTTCCGCCTTGTACCGCTGCCGATAGTCCTACGTGCGCACCACGACTGGGCGTCCCCGCTTGGCCTTCCAGTTCGCCGGGCGTCGCTTGGGCGGGATGCACATCCCGATGCCGCGGCGCCGCAAGATCTGGCGAAACCCACTACTATCATACCCCCGGTCCGCTACGAGCTTCTCGGGCCGCTGCTTCGGACGCCCGCGCGGTCGAGCCACCCGAATCGTGTCTAAGGTCTGCTGAGCCAGACGCATCTCCGCACGGCCAGCACTGTCCAGGTGGAACCCCAAGGGGAGTCCATTGCTGTCGACAACGAGCATCCACTTGGTGCCCTTGCCCTTCCTGGTCAAGCCGACCTTCTCGCCTCCCCGCTTGGCAGGCACGAACGAGCCGTCGAGGAAGGCTATGGCCCAATCGAGTTGGCCCTGCCGGTCGAGCATCGTCCGCCAGATGAGCTCCCAGACGCCCTCTTCTCCCCAACGTTGGAGGCGCCGCCACGCCGTCGTCGGTGCGCCGTACTCGCGTGGGAGATCCTGCCACCTGGCAGCCCGTGATGAGAACATAGAGGATAGCTTCGATCGTACGACGGTCGTCCGCGCGGTCGTCCGGTATGTGCTGGTGGCGGCAGGAGGGGGGGGATGAAGTCCCATTGCCGGTCCGTGAAGCGAATTCCGCTCATGCGAGCAGGCTAATTCATCCCGCGACTGTTTTGGGACCGGCTCTAGGCCACAGCCCTGAAAGTGAAGCGCGTCATCTATCCATCGGCGCCAATAGTATTGTGCGCAAAGGGAGCTTTGCGGGCATGTGACACAATGGAGACTTCTACGCCTGCTTTGCACTATCGGTGTTTCATTTAGGAAACAGAAGCGCGTGACAAAGAGTCGGCGGGCGGGCACACGCTACTCTTGTGTTCATTGCGCGCAAATCCCACTTTGCGCGCAATATTCCCGCCGCGACGAACACACCGATTCCTTGAACAGAAACGTGCGCGAGTGGACGTGCGCGAGTGGACGTGCGCGAGTGGACGTGCGCGAGTGGACGTGAAGGGCAGGAAGGGGTCAGAAGTGTGGCACAGGATGCCATGCCGCTCTTCTGAGGTGATCGGTAGGTGTCAAGACCTATGCGTCAGGACCTTGCGTTGCCAAGCCACTGTGCCTTAGCTTGCGCTCTCCGCTTCCTGCTGTGTGGGCGCGTGCCCGGCGGGGGGTGTGGCGTCTGGCTGAGCGTGCGCCGCTGGTCCAGCGGGTGGCCCAGGGGCAGCAGTGGCAGGCAGCGGGGTGGCAGGCAGCGGGGTGGCAGGCAGCGGGGTGGCAGGCAGCGGGGAGAGCGCGAAGGCCCGACGGTGACGCCGCGCGTCCAAGTGTGCTAGATAGCCCTGCGTCGTGCGAATATCGAAGTGACCGAGCCAGCCGCGCACGTGCTCAACCGACGCTGGCGGTCGCCCAGTGGCCTCGTTGCCCTCCAACAGCGCGACCGCGGTGCTGTGGCGGAGCGCGTGCGGCGAGATCACGCGCGTATCTCCACCATGAGATGGCCCATCAGCATCGGCGTCCCTCCGCCCGCCCAGGGTCGCCAGCCAGTGTGCCTCCACCCGATCTACAATCCGCCGAATGTCTGTGGGGCTGAGCCGACGGTAGGCCCGGCGTTCTCGCCACTCGCTCGCCGTCTCTTCGTCACCTACTCCTTCGTCACCTACTCCTTCGTCGCCCGCCGCCATACCGGTCGCGGCGGGGGAGCAACGCCGCCGACCAGCGGAAAGAAAGAGCGGTGTCTCACGGTCGCTGGCGCGCTCCCACCTCCGCCCGGTGGCGCGCAGGTACGCTTGGAGCGTCTCGACCAGGGGAACCGCGAGCGGGAGCGTACGCCCACCACGCTGGCCCTTGGTCTTGGCATCTGGCAGAATGAGCCACCATTCCTCGCGCCCCGCGTGCCACTCGCGGCTGAGGTCGCCGACATCTAGTTCGCTCACCTCCACGGCACGCAGCCCGGTCGCGAGTGCCAGCGCGATCAACGCATGGTCGCGCTGGCCGGTCCGTGCGCCCGTCAGCCCAGCGCGCGAGCGCGGCAGTTCGCCCGAAGCCGCCGCGCTTTCTGTGTCGCCCTCTGTGTCGCCCTCTGTGTCGCCCTCTGTGTCGCGCCGCGCGTGTGGCATGCCCCAGGGCGAGGGCACCCCCCTTGTGGGTGCGCGGGCTGCTTCGAGGAACCGCTCCCACTCTGGCTCCGCCAGCACCTGATAGGGCCGCCGCCGCTCGATGCTCAGGCGCCGCAATGCCGCACGAATGCGATCGGGCGTCAGATGCGTCAGGGAGCCGACAAGTGCGCAGTGACAAAGAAACTGGCGGAGGGCCGTGAGCCGGATATTGACGGTCGCGGGGGCCAGCGGTCCAGGCGCTGGCGGTGGCGGTGCCGCCATGTGGCTCGCCTCTGTGGCGGCTGGCCCATCTGCCGTCGCGTCTCCGGCCGCGAGCATCCGCCGCGAGGTGCCAGTAAGCCTGGGCGCGCGTGACGCCTCCGTGGCGCCTCTCCCCACCCCACGATCACGCTCGGCAGTGGCCCGCAAGGCGAGGGCGCCGCGGTAGGCCAGCAGCAGATCGAACGTGAGCATACTGAGTTCTCCAGGCACGCCAGGAGTCTCGAAGAAGTAGCGTAGGGCCTTCTCATACTCGCGGCGTGTGCGGCCTGGGTTGAGCGACGCTTGCCAACGCGGCAGCTCTCGTAGCCAGGTAGGCTCATCCGGCGCCCCCGCCGCCTCGTCGCCCTCCTGATCGCCGTTCCGCTGGCGGTGCGCGGGCGGAGTGAGCGGGTGATCGAGCAGTCTAGTGGCGACCGTATCGCTCGGTGGCACATCCGCCCCGCTCGTCGGCGAGTCGTCCCGCTCCTCGTGTTCGCCCTCGCCCAGGTCCTCAGACTCCCAGTCGTCGTTGGTGTCCATCTTCAGCTCACCGCCTCGATGGCGGCGAGCAACTGCCATCGGGTGAAGGGTTTGATCAGTTGGCCAGCGGTCCGGGGAATATCGGGCGCTGAGAGTCGTACGGTGGATGACATGAGGATGATCTTGTGCCCAGCGCTTCTGAGCCGTGGATCCGCCGCGACCTCTTGGCAGACCCCCAGCCCATCCAAGAGCGGCATGACAATATCCAGCAACAGAATCTGTGGCTCGACCACCGCGCGCAAGCGCCCCAGAGCCTCACGGCCATTGGCGGCGGTGGTCACGCGGTGGCCCCGCGGCGCAAGGATAGAGCTAACCATCTCGCGGATCGGCGTGCTGTCATCAACGACGAAAACGGGCGCGGGAGCGGGCATGCTCGTCTCTCCTCTCGTCTTGTCGTTCCATAGGATAGGTTAAGAGCCTTAGACTATAAGAAGGGCACGGACGCCACTACTCTATGCCACCACTCTGTATTATACTGCCCTTATGATATGGCGCGGTCGTTCCCGCGCGGAATGATGTAGCACAGAAAGATACTACCGCATGGCAAAAGTAACGACGGGGACCGGTGATGCGGGCTATACCGGCTTGCTGGGCGACCAGCGCGTGCCGAAATACGATCCCCGCCCAGAGACCTTCGGCACCGTGGACGAGGCCACCTCAGCCCTGGGCCTCGCGCGCGCCACCTGCGTGGATGTTGGCGTCCGCGAGATCCTGCTGCGCATGCAGCGCGACCTCTACGTGCTCATGGCGGAGCTGGCAACCCCCGCCGACCACCTGGACGCGGTCGGGGTCCGCATCACCGCCGAGCATGTCGCCTGGCTGGAGGCCACAGAGGCGCACCTCCAGGCCGAGGTCGAGATTCCCAACAAGTTCATCATCCCTGGTGACACGCTGGAGGGCGCCACGCTCGACCTCGCGCGCACCATCATCCGCCGCGCCGAGCGGCAGGTCGCGCGCCTGCTGCACGAGGGCACGGTGGCGAATGGAGAACTGCTCCGCTATCTCAATCGGCTCTCTGACGTCGTCTTCATCCTCGCCCGCTCTCTCGAAGCCAGGCAAGGTGGCAGCACGCAGGCCAGCCGAGCATAAGCGCTTCTCACCGCTCCGCGCCGCGTGGTGAGATCTCAGCCGTCAGGGAGAACGCATGTACCCCCAGCAACGTCTATCACCCAGCCGTCGCGATACCGTGCCGACCGCGGCATACGCTGAGATGCTCCAGGTCCGCAGCTACGAGGTTGGCCGCGATGGGCGCGCGCACCCCGCCACGATCCTGCGCTATCTGGAGCATCTGGCGACACGCGCCTCAGCCGCGCTCGGCTTCGATCACCACTGGTACGAACAACAAGGCACCGCATGGGTCGTACGCGAGATGTCGCTGCTATTAGGTGATCCGCCAGGCATAGATGCGAGCCTACGGATGGCGACGTGGCTCTCCGAGTTCCGCCGCGTACAGGCATACCGCGAATACGCCATCTGGGACGCGGAGAGTGGCCGACGTATCGCGCGCGCCCGTGGCCGTTGGGCCTGCATTGACCAGCGCACTGGCCTGCCAGTCCGCGTGCCCGACCGCCTCATCGAGGCATGCCCGATATTCAACGTACGCCCGCGCCACCGTTCGGTGGCCGTGCCGCCAGCCCTCCTCTCCCAGCGTCCCCCACAGACGTTGCGCCTCAGTGCCCGTCGCTACGAGGCCGACTCACAGCGACACATCAACAACTGCGTCTATGGAGATTGGCTCGAAGAGGCCTTAGCGGATGCCCTAGGCGAGGACATGGCGGCCCCAGAGACGCGCCGACCCCGTTGCTATCACATCGAGTATGTGCGGCCAGCGTGGCCAGGCGACGAGGGCATTCTCAGCACGAGCTGGGCCTGGCATCACTCGCGCCGACTGATCGTCTCGCAGGAGATCACCGCCGTGACCGATGGCGCGCTCCTCGTGCGCGCGCACTCCGAACACCTGCGCGTGCCGTCACATGCCAAGAGGTGATACCATGAGGTGATACGAAGCACCACTCCCCCACAGCAGCACCACCCGCCACCACCGCACTATCCCCCGGCGACCCTCGCCAGCCGGTTGAGCATATCCGCAGAGATGCGGCGCAGGCCAACGGGCGCGAAGATCCGCTCGAAGAAGCCGCCGATACCTCTGGCGCCTTCCCATTCGGTCACCAGCAGCACGCGCGTGCGCCCGCCATCCCCAATAGGCGTCACCATCCACGTCGTGACCAGCGAAGAAGAGGTGTCGTTCTCCATCAGCACCCTCCCCCGCGCTGGCTCGCTGACAGACACCGTATAGCGACGCTCGCGTCCGCCCGCGCGCAGGCGATAGTGGTAGGTTGTGCCAGCACCCTGGCCGCCGTCATCCACTCCATAGTCGCGGTAGTGCTCCGGCGGCAGCATCTGGGGCCGCCCCTGGCGATAGTCGGCGAGCACAGCATAGACGGCATCCGGGCTGGCCGCGATAATGCGCCCAGCTTCCGCGTGTACACGAGCCATGTATCTCACTCCTTTGCTATGCGTACAGGTGCTTCGCCGCGCGTGCTCCGCATAGCCCATAGAGACAGTACCGCTGAGGTACCACAAACGCGGTGTATCCTCTTCCGAATAATCCAGTATGGTGGCGTGAATGGTGGCGCCACGTGAGACCTCCCCGGTGGAAGCCAGCGCCGTGTGGTGTGTCTCAATACGCGGAAAGGACACGGCGATGCGGCAATCACTCCCAGCCGCCAATATGCCTGGCGGCGACCTACCGATCGAGCGCATCACCGATGTGCCGGTGCCAGTGGGCGTCTCCTCGACGGCACTCGCCGGCGCCGCGTTCGCGGCGGTGCGCATCGCGACTGGCTTTCTCTGGTACCAGGCGATCTTCTTCAAGCTTCCAGGCCACACCACGGGCTTCCATACAGAGCTTCTCGCCGTGGCGCGGTATGCCTGGATGCCAGGCTACGGCGCTCTTGTGCGGGCGCTGCTCGTGCCCAGCCCCAACGATATCATCTTCAGTTACCTCATCTTCTTCCTAGAGGGCTTGATCGCCATCTCGCTGCTCTTCGGCGTGCTGGCGCGGCTCGGCGCGCTCGTCGGTATGCTCTGGGCCGCACAACTCTTTATCGGTCTCGCGTACTCGCCCGACACCTGGGCGTGGTCCTACGGCATGCTGGTGATGCTCAATGCCCTGCTGGCGCTCTTGGCCGCTGGGCGCTCGTTCGGCGTGGATCGCTGGTTGCGCCCCCGGATGCTCCGCGCGGCGGAGCACGGCCATCAACTAGCCTATTGGATCGCACGAGCGGAGTGAGGTGAGCCATGCGACGCGCCCGTATCGTGGCCATCTTCACGGATAGCCTCCGCTCCCCTATCCGTCGCGGCGTGCTCGCCGGCGCGCTGGGCGGCCTAGCGCTGACCGCCATGTTTTGGCAAAACCACGGCGCCAGCTTCAACCGCTATGCCCTCAATCGTGGCAACAAGTTCCTGGGCTACGTCATCGTCTGGATACTCGCCCTCGCGCTTGGTGCGCTCTTTGGCAAGCTAGCAAACGGCCACGCGGAGGATGATCTGGGCTTTGCGCTCAGCCGTGGCCTGCTCATCGGTCTGGCGTGGTTCGTGTTGGCCTCATGCCTGTTGCTCCCACCACTTCGCGGTACGCATCCCTTCTCACTCGAGCCACCGGTGGTTGGCGAGTTGGTCGAATATCTGGTCTATGGACTGCTCCTGGGGATGAGCTATTATCAATTGCCTGAGTTCGTGCCGCTTCCCTCCACGCCGCCACGACCGAATGGCCCCTAGCCGTATGCTCGCCGTGGCCCTCTGGCGTCGCGTCACCCATACGCTCTCAGCTTCTCGCTCTCAGCTTCTCGCTCTCAGCTTCTCGCTCTCAGCTTCTCGCTCTCAGCCTCTAGACCTCAGCCTCCAGCGCGGTCAGCAGCGGCTCGGCGGCGCTGGCAGGCAGCGCGGGCACCCAATCCACGAGCACATCGAAAAGATCGAGCGGCGTGCGGTCAAGCGCCTCATCCCCACCCCAACGCGGCGGATAGACCTCGCGACGCAGATAGCGCAGCGCCTGGAGCAGGCAGCGGTAGCCACCATCCGCGCGCGCCTGGATGCCCGCGTCCTCAACCAGTAGCGCCGCGGTCACCGCGCGCGCCAACCGCCGCGTGAGCGTCCGCATCAGCACCTGGCGCTCTTCGGATGGCCGCCCCGCCGCGCGCCGCACATCGGTGGCCACGGCATCGAGGGCACGCTGCGCAAGACCAGCGGCACGCGCGACCGAAGGGTCAGCCAACTGGGCGAGACGGCGCTGGAGCGCGCCAAAGAGCGCGGCGGCCACGCCGTCGCGACTGAGTGCGCGGCCCACATC
>JADMIN010000041.1 GCA_015478575.1 Ktedonobacterales bacterium
CCACCAGCGCCTCCCGCGACAGGACGACGCCCATCACGCGCCTACCTGATCACGCACCGCCGCCGCAAGCTCCGCGGGCGTGGTCGTGGCGCAGCCCACCCGGCGCACGACCAGACCGGCGGCGATGTTGGCCAGCTTGGCCGCCTCGGCCATCGCCGCGCCAGCCGTCAGCGCGAGGGTGAACGTCGCGGCCACGGTATCGCCCGCGCCGGTGGGATCGCGCACCTCGGTGAAGTAGGCCGACAGGTGCAAGGGCGGACGGTCGCGCTCGAAGAGGCTCATGCCCTCGCCACCGCGCGTGATGAGCACGCCCCGCGCACGCGTTTTCTCCAGCAGGGCCTCGCCCGCGCGCTCCAGGCTGGGCTGGTCGGTGATGCGATGCCCCAGCGTGCTTTCCGCCTCGGGTTGGTTGGGCGTGAGCGCCGTGGCCCCTTGGAAGCGCATGAGATCGCCGTGCGCATCCACGGTGATGATCTTCCCATGCGCGATCGCCAGCGGCAACGCGGCGGCGATGATGTCGGGATTGATGACCCCGTTCTCGTAGTCGGAGAGAATGAGGGCATCCACGGTGGGGATCATCTCATGGAGGTAGCGAATGATCCGCTGCTTGCACCGCTCGCTCAACTCAGAATCATCAATCAGGTCTACGCGCACGATCTGTTGCTGCACCAACTGCGTATCCCCGGCGAGGATGCGTGTCTTGGTGGAAGTGGGGCGCCCAGGCTCGCAGACCAACCCCTCCATCGAGATGCGATATTCGGCCAAGCGCGCGCGCAGTCGCTCCCCCGCTACGTCGTCACCGATGACGCCCGCCAGGTAGATTTCAGCGCCGAGTGTGCGGGCGTTCACTCCTGGGTTTGTCGCGCCTCCCGGCACGGTATACTGATCGCGGTGCCCCAGGATCAACACCGGCGCCTCGCGCGAGACACGGAGGGGCGTGCCGACGATATATTCGTCTGCCACCATATCGCCCACGACCAAGACGCGCCGGCCCGCGAACCGGCGGATCAAGGCTAAGAGGCGGTCGCGCTCATCGTGGCTGCTCATCGTCGTCGTCACTTACACCTCACCCCCGCTGGCCGCCGCGTCCACCGGCCAGCACCGCCCCGACGAATCGCGGCAGTGCCAGCATACGCCGCCATCGCCAAGGCTGGCACGCCAGCCGAAAGAGCCACTCCAAGCCCAGCCGCCGCATCCAGCGCGGCGCCCGCGGCACGCGCTCCGCCAGAAAGTCGAAGGCGCCGCCCACACCGATGGCGACCACCGCGTCGAGCCGGTCACGGTGACGCGCGATCCAGCGCTCCTGCGCTGGCGCGCCATACGCCACAAAGAGGATATCCGCTTGTGCCGCTCGGATGCGCTCAAGTGCCTCGGCGTCGCCTTCAGTGTCTGGTATGCCCGCATGCACTCCCGCAAAGATCAGGCCAGGGAACCGGCGGCACACATGCGCCGCGGCCACCTCAGCCACTCCTGGCGCGGCGCCCAGCAAGAAGAGCCGCGCTCCATCGCGGGCGGCGCGGGCCGCGAGCGCCACCAAGAGGTCCACTCCGGTGACACGCCCCGGCAGGCGCTGGCCACACCACCGCGCCGCCCAGAGGATGCCAACGCCATCAGCCACGACAAGGTCCGCCCCCGTCACGATGGCCCTAAAGGTGGCATCGCGCCGGGCCATCATCACCATCTCAGGGTTGAGCGTGATGACGTGTCGGGCGCGCGGCGCGCCTAATGTGCCAGGCGCGCTCGTGCCAGCTCCATCGCCGCTCACCAGGCGCCTAGCGTCCACGACCCACCCGTGGATGCGCTCAACCGCGCCATCCATATCCACCGCGTCCACGGGGAGGCCCAGGATAGAAGAGCGGGGCGCCGCTGGCGCGGTCGTGCGGTCGGTGGTGGTACCGACGGGCGGGGCGATGCTATCCACGGAAGAGGCTCTCTTCTGGCACGCAGGCATGGAACACGCAAGCATGGAACACGCAAGCACGAGAGATCTAGGCAATAGGCGCGACGCGAGCGTGCGGCCGGAACCAGCGTGCCCTCGCCCGGTCAGTATAGCACAGCCGATTCCGCGCGCGACAACCTCATCGCGATGTCTTCGTCCAGCGCGGCAACGCTCGCGGGCGACGCGGTGGCCTTCGTGCTTCCGCGTGGTGAACTCCCCCACTTGCCGCGCCGCGCGCTCTCTCTCTATGGCCGCCCCTAGAGCGCTGGCGTCCTCAGTGCGGTGTTAGACGTGCGCAAGGGGCAAAGCCAGATAGAATTCGTGGCCATGCTTCGGGTCGTTGGCGAGCCACGCCGCGCCCCCCAGCCCAGCGGCGCGCGCATCTACCGCCGCGATCCCCGACCCTGGCGCTCGGCTCCTGGGCGGCGCCCCCGGCGCGGAGACACGCACCAGCGCTCGTGGTCCCGCATGTCGCCCTCGCTCGCCTTGGGGAACGGACGATGAAGCTGGGCCACGCGGGCCGGTCGCGCCGGGGTCACCAGACAGGACACGAAGCTGGAGCAGCAGCGGCGCGCCAGATGGCAGCGAGATCGCCGCCAAGTCTACCATCTCAGCCAGCACCCGCTCCACCAGCGGTTCGGGCAGCGCGACGAATACGGGCTGCCTGGGGAGACGCACCTCGATATGGGGGTGGGCCACGCTGGCATGCCCCCGCGCCACCCGCGCGCAGACTTCCACCAGATCAAGCGGCCCACCAGGCGCGTCTGACGGGGACCGCCCCGTGCCGCTCTGTTCGGGCTTAGCAGCGACACTACCCGCACGTGTCGCGTCCGACTCGGCCAGACGCAGCAGAACCATGGCGCCAGCGATGCTCCCAGCTTCGCGCAGGGGCGCCGCCCGCACCAGCACACTTCGGCGGGTGCCATCGCCCCACTCGATGAACGCGCGCTCTGGGCTGGTGGCGCCGACCGTCTCACCGCGCAAGGCGCGTGCCCAGGGCTGCTCGTGGGGCGCCAACGCTCGTCCATCCGGCCCCAGCAGCGCGCGGGTGACCGCCGGCTCACCTGACGAGCGCCCGACGGCTGGCGGACTTTCGGGCATGAAGAGCAACTGCTGGCCCACAGAGTTGAGGACACGGAGCTGCCCCGTTGCGTCATAGATGGCCACGCCATCGGCGACGAGCGCCAAGAGGCCTTCCAAGCGCGCCTCCACGGCGTGGAACGCGGCGGTCTGCCGCTCGCTCCGCGCGGCAAGCGCGAGAATGTCCGCGGTCTCCGCCAGAAACGTCCGCTCCGGTGGCCGCTCACAGCCGCCAGACGAGCGGCGCGCACTCATCACCAGCAGCGCCCCCATGGGAACAGGCGCACCGGAAGCTGGCGCGGCGAGGAGAGGCGCGCACGCGGCATAGGCGATGCCCAGATCGTGGGCGAGCGCGCCTGGCAGGGGAATATCGTCGGCGAGATGACTGGTCTGCGTGGCGTCAAGCAACAGACTTGCCCCTTGTGTGAGGGCTTGCCCCACGATGCCGTCGCCGCGGCGCGGCGCATAGTGCGTATAGGCCGAGCGCAGTTGTGTCGCCGCCACAGGATCACGGTGCGCGATGGCCGCCACCTGGAGCATGCCACGCTCATCCACCTGGAAGAGGACGCAGGCATCGCCGAGCGCCTCAGCGATCTGCTGTGCTAGCTCCGGCAGGGTCTCGGCGAGCGGCTCGCCCCGCGCCAGCGTACCGAGCAGTCGCGCGCGAAGCGTCTCCTGTGCTTCGCGCGACTGGGCTTGCATGATGTCACTCGCATCTTGCAAGGTCAACAACAGGCTCGTATACTGTCCAGCAACGCGATGCAGCGGGCCGATCGTGCAGCGGAAATAGCGCGGCCCTCTTCCCGAACGGGTGGCGGGCCTGGGGATGACGGCGGTGAAGGGCGCGCCGGTTCGCGCGACGTTGGCACAGGCGCTGGCGACCTCAGGACCGGCGAAGATGGGAGAGAGTTCATCGAGCGACCGGCTTCCCAGGCCTGCCGCGCCACCCGTGAGGCCCAGCATACGAGTAAAGCGCTCATTCGCGCGCACGATGCGTAGCGTTGTGGCTTCAAAGATGACGATGCCAATGGGCATCACGGCGGTGAAGAAGCTCGTCAGTGTTGGCAGGTCTCCAGCGGGCGGCGGCACACCTTCCACCAGCGTATCCGCGGTGAGCGGCGTCGGGCGGGGGTGGCTCGCGAGCACGCCTGAGGTACCGTCCCACTGCTCATGGCGCACGCTGCTCGCGGCAGGGCTGAGCAGCCCCTCCAGCAACGTGATCAGTTCCGCGTTGTCCATCCATTGCCCTCCCATGCGTGCCAACCCACTCGCTACACTGTACCCTCTCGCGGCGCGCGGGTCAATCGCACGCATGCTAGTAGGCGAGTAGACACGACGATGAGCGAGGCTCGTTCCGTGACATACGCACCCTGGGCCTCTGCCACTCAAGCGCGCGCCTAGCGGACGCGAGGGAGTGACGCTGCCGGAACACGTGACCTTCGTTCATGTCTACGCGCACGGCGAGAGACGTGGCTCGGTACGGTTCTTGCGCTTATTCGAGACAGACCAGGAGAGAAGTCCGGTGTGATATCACCCATCTTGGCTCTTGCGCGCTGGGTTGGGGGTGTGGTAGCCTTAGAGCTATCTTCGGCGCGGCAGCAAAATAGATGCCTGCCACGCCGCCGTCTATCAGCTCCTCCAGCACACCGCCCGGAGCGGATCAGGTGGAGGAAGGTCGTCGCCAGCGCGCCTGAGGCGTGTTGGTAGATGCCAGGCGTTCTTTCGATCCAATAGCAGACCGTAGGAAGCATACGGGGTCCGCGGGAGGGCTGGTTTACCGTACCTGTGACGCCGGGAAATCGGCCCTTTTGTGTTCCCAGCGTCACTCCGCCGCTCTGGTGGAGGACAGCGTCCGCTCGCACGAGATGCCCTGCCTCATTCTGGCCCGGCGAGCCTACGTGCCTTCCTCCCCATCGAGCGCCACCCGCGCGCCGCCCCTGTGCGGTGGCGAAGAGCGGGAGGCGCCTGATAAACGGGCAAAGTCGGCTCCCGAGAGGGGGAAGCAGTATACCGTCCAGTGCTCGCCAGCGAGCACACATGTGGCTCTCCGCGTATGAGTAGCTCGCACCCCCTGTGTGTGGCGCACGCCTGAGAAGTCACCCGGCAGTGATGGCTGCTGGTGCCCCCATCTTCTCGGAATGGCTGAAGTTCTGTTTCCCGTGGCGGCACGGCGGATGCCGCCCCAACGAAGCGACAACGAGGTCGTGCTGTATCCTCGCGCGCCGCGGTGCAATGCGTTGCCGAATGCGACCGCCCCGAGGGGAAACACGTAGTATGGATAGCTGGAGTGCGACCGCCGTGCCGAATTGCCACTGGATGTTGGCCGTATGACGCGACCGCTCTACTCGCTGGTAGTTCGGCGTCGGCCCGGTTCGAGAAGGGGGTAGGGCATGGATCTGGTAAAGCGATTGGAAGAGTACCGTGAGCGCGAGCGTGCGCTGACATGGGAAGGGACATTCGCGCAATATTTTGAGATCGCCACGCGCCAACCCTCGGTCGCGCAGCTCTCACACGAGCGCATTTATGAGATGATCATGGCGGGTGGGACCGAGACCAATCGTCTTGGTGAGCCACGCTACGGCTTCTTCAACGACGAGATCTTCGGCATTGACCGGCCCTTGCAGCAGATCGTCGAATACTTCCACTCCGCGGCACAGCGCCTCGAAGTGCGCAAGCGCATCCTCCTGCTGATGGGTCCCGTCGGCGGCGGGAAGTCGACCATCGTCGCGTTGCTCAAGCGCGGCCTTGAGGACTACACGCGCGGTGAGCACGGCGGCGCCTACGCCATCAAAGAGTGCCCGATGCATGAGGAGCCACTGCACCTCATCCCTCAAGAACTGCGCGGCGACATCGAGCGCGAGTTCGGCCTCTACATCGAGGGCGAATTATGCCCGAAGTGCCGCTGGCTCTTGGAACATAAGTATGATGGCAAGATCGAGTCAGTGCCTGTCACGCGCATCGCCTTCAGCGAGAAGCACCGCATCGGTATCGGCACCTTCACGCCCTCCGACCCCAAGAGCCAGGATATCGCCGAGCTTGTGGGCGGCATTGACCTCTCGACCATCGGCGAGGTCGGCGTGGAGAGCGACCCACGTGCCTACCGCTTTGACGGCGAACTCAACATCGCCAATCGGGGCATGATGGAATTCATCGAGATGCTCAAGTGCTTGAGTGGCAGTTCGCTCGTTTTCACGCCGCTCGGCATCCGCCGACTTGACTCATTCGCGGCACTCGATCATCCCACGGGGGAATCGCGCCCGATGGCAGTGCGGGTGGCCAGTGGCACCGGCATCGAGACCGCGGCGCATCTCTATCACCTAGGGGTAAGCCCGACCCGACGCATCACGACACGGCATGGCTACCTCTCGGAGGGCACACCAGAGCACCGCGTCCTCGTGGTCAACGACGAGGGCACGCAGGTCTGGCGGCGGCATGATGAGATCCAGATAGGTGACTGGATGGTGCTGCAAAAGGGCCAGGATCTCTGGGGCCAGGATGTGCGTATCGAATGGCGGCCATCGCGGCGTGCTGAGTATCCACCGCTGACGCGCGTGCCCGCAACGCTCTCGCCCGCGTTGGCACGCTGGCTGGGCTACCTGACCGCTGGCGGCGATTGCCAACCAGACGGCACCATCCACTTTACCGCCAGCGAGGATGAGACGCGCGCTGATTACCGCCAACTCGCCGAAGAGATCTTCGGCATGTCGCCACAGGTCTCCGCGGGCGTCGTCCAACTCACGCGCGTGGCGCTGCTCGATCTGTTGGCGTATCTGGGCGTGACGATGGGCGGGGAGCTGGGTGCCGAGCACCAGGAGATTCCCTGGTCAGTCCTCCAGTCCTCGCGTGAAAGTATGCTGGAGTTCCTGGCGGGGTATTTCGCGGGCGCTGGCCACGTCAACGCACGTGGGCGCCTCTCCTGGACCACCACCTCTGAGCGGTTGGCGGAGCAGTTGCAGGTTGTCCTCCTGAACCTGGGCATCGTGAGCCAGCGCGTGCGGTCGCTCCAAGAGGCCGCCGAGGGCACGGCGCGACAGACGTGTTGGAAGGTCGCCACCAGCGGCGCGGATGCGGACCGGCTCGCCGCGCGGATGCGCATCCTGCCGATGCGCCAGCGGCTGCTCTACGAGCGCGACCGCGGAGCGCATGCCAGCGCGGGCTTGCGCGCGAGCGAGACGGATAGCATCCCAAACAGCACGGGCTATTGGGTCACCATCGCGGATGCGCTACAGCGGTCGGCGATGACGGGGGCGCGGGCGGTCGCTGGCGAGGGATATCACGCGCGTGAGGGCGCGCGCCAGATTCTCGGTGAGGATGCTCGCCATCTGCGGGCGCTGCGAACAGGGGCGACCACCTGCACCCGCGCGATGGCGGTGCGGGTGCTGACGAAGCTGGAGGGCTGGGTCGAGCCGCCACCCGGCTTGAGCGCGCTCCTCAACCCATCGCGGTTTTATGATCAGGTGACCGCTATCGAGGAAGGGGAGGCGGACTGCTGGGACTTCAATGTCCCTGGCTCGAATACGTTCATCGCCAATGGCTTCGTCAACCACAATTGCGATGAGAAGTTCCTGTATGTGCTGCTCACCCTCTCGCAGGAGCAGAACATCAAGACGGGCCGCTTCTCGATGATCTATGCCGACGAGGTGATCATCAGCCACACGAATGAGGCGGAGTACGCGGGCTTCGTGGGCAATAAGAAGTCCGAGGCGCTGCAAGACCGCATCATCCTGGTCAGAGTGCCATACAACCTGCGCGTCAGCGACGAGGTGAAGATCTATGAGAAGCTGCTCAAGCAGAGCGCGCTCAAAGATGTCCACATCGCGCCGCACACCCTTCGCATCGCCAGCATCTTCGCTGTGCTCTCCCGGCTGGAAGGCTCGAAGAAGGCCGGTATGAGCGCGATGAAGAAGCTCAAGCTCTACGACGGCGAGGATCTGGAAGAGTTCAAGCAAAAGGATATTCGGGAACTGCAAGATGAGGCGGTGCGCGAGGGGATGGAGGGCATCTCGCCGCGCTACGTCATCAACCGGCTCTCCAGTGCCCTGGTGCGCGAGCGAGTGGCGTGCATCAACGCGATTGATGCATTGCGCGCGCTGCGCGACGGCTTAGACCAACACACCAGTATCACGCGCGAGCAGCGTGAGCACTATCTCAACTTCATCAGCGAGGCGCGTAAAGAGTATGACGAGATGGCGAAAAAAGAGGTCCAGCGCGCCTTCGTCTACTCGTTCGAGGAGTCAGCACGCACGCTGCTCAACAACTACCTCGATAACGTCGAGGCCTACTGCAACAAGACCAAGGTCCGCGATCCCATCACTGATGAGGATATGGAGCCGGACGAACAGCTCATGCGTTCCATCGAGGAGCAGATCGGCATCACCGAGAATGCCAAGAAGACCTTCCGCGAGGAGATCCTCATCCGTATCTCGTCGCTGGCACGCCGGGGGCAGACCTTTGAGTACACCAGTCATGAGCGGCTGAAGGAAGCCATCGAGAAGAAGCTCTTCGCTGACCTGCGCGACGTCGTGAAGATCACCACTTCGTCGCGGACACCCGATCCCGAGCAACTCAAGAAGTCCAATGAGGTCATGAGCCGACTCATCGCCGACTTCGGCTATTGCCCCATCTGCGCCAATGAGTTGCTGAAGTATGTTGGGTCTCTGCTCAACCGCTAAGCCGCTTCCCGCGTCTGGGAGCGGAGGCGGCCCTCCCCTGCCGGCCCGCTCCCGCGGGGCACGTGGGCGGCGCTAGAGCGGGCGGTGGTGGAGCGGGCGGTGGTGGAGCGGGCGGCAGGGCACACGAGACGCGGGGTGGCGGAGCGGAGCACGCGGGCGCACGATGCTCCGCCACCGCTCCCCGGAATGGAGAAGCGCATCATGGGTAAGTCTACAATCTCCCAACAAGATTGGTCGCTTCATCGCAAGGGCGCGGTAGATCAGGAGCGGCATAAACAGAAGATCCGCGAGGCGGTCAAGAAGAACCTCTCTGACATCGTCAGTGAGGAGAGCATCATCCTCTCAGATGGCAAAAAAGTCATCAAGGTGCCCATTCGCTCCCTGGAGGAATACCGCTTCCGTTACGATCCGGGCCGCCAGCAGCATAGTGGCCAGGGCGACGGCAAGAGCAAGGTAGGCGACGTGATCGCCTCGGAGCCACGCCAGGGGCGGCCTGGCCGCGGCCAGGCCGGCGAAGAGCCAGGCGTGGACTACTATGAGGCCGAAGTCACCGTGGATGAGCTGGCCGCCCTGATCTTCGAGGACCTCGGACTGCCCTTCCTCGAAGAGAAGAAGCTGGCTGAGCTAGAGAGCGAGGCGGTGCGCTTCACCGACGTGCGCAAGGTCGGCCCGCTGGCCAATCTGGACAAGAAGCGCACCATCATGGAGAACCTCAAGCGCAACGCGGCCAAGGGCGACCCCCGGCTGAAAGATTTGAAGAACGACGACCTGCGCTTCAAGACGTGGGAGCCAACGATCAAGTATCAATCTAACGCCGTTATACTGGCCATGATGGATGTTTCCGGGTCAATGGGCGAGTTTGAAAAGTACATTGCCCGCAGTTTCTATTTCTGGATGGTGCGCTTCCTACGCACGAAGTACAACAACGTGAAGATCATCTTCATCAGTCACCATACAGAGGCCAAGGAGGTGACCGAGGAGGAGTTCTTCACACACGGCGAGAGCGGTGGCACGCAGGTCTCCTCAGCCTATGAGCTTGCGTTACGGATCATCCAGGAACGGTTCAATCCGGATGACTGGAACATCTATCCATTCCACTTCTCTGATGGGGACAACCTGCCGTGGGATAACGAGCGCTGCGTCTCACTCGTGCAACAGTTGATGCGGATCTGCAACATCTTTGGCTATGGGGAGATCCGCGAGGGACACTTCCGCTCGACCAGCACCCTCATGTCCGCATACAGCAAGATACAGGACAGGAAGTTCATCTCGGTCACCATCTCGGATAAAGCCGAGGTCTATCCTGCCCTGCGCAAGTTCTTCGCCACGCGCGACCCCGTGCCCGCGAATCCGTAGACGCGAATCCGTAGAGGAGGATGCTCAGATGACGCTGCCAGGAGCCACACCCGATCAGCGCTATGTCGCCGAGCTTGAGCGCGCTATCGAGCGCATCTGGGAGATCGCGCGTGGCATGGGCCTCGATCCCTACCCCGTGCATTTCGAGCTGGTGCCCGCCTCCATCATGTATGAGTTCGGCTCCTACGGCCTGCCAGGGCGCTTCAGCCACTGGACCCGCGGCAAGGCATACTATCGTATGAAGACGGAGTATGACTACGGCCTGAGCAAGATTTACGAGCTGGTGGTCAACACCAACCCCTCGTACG
>JADMIN010000042.1 GCA_015478575.1 Ktedonobacterales bacterium
AAGCCAAGGAGGAGGTGCTCCGTTGTCACTTCCAACGCCTCGTCCATCAGCGCCTCTTGCTCGGCCACGTCAAGCACCGCCTGCGCTGACGGGTTGAGCCGTGGCTCGACGAGCGAAGGCCGCGTCCCTTTGCCGATGACGAATTCCAGCGCTTGACGCACACGGGCCACACTCACGCCCAAACTCATGATCAGCCCATTCACGGCCTCATCGTTGGAGTCGAGCAGCCCAGCGAGCAAATGTTCCGTGCAGATGGTCTTATGCTGAAGCCGCAGGGCAATCTCACGCGCGTGCGCCAGCGCGCGGCGCGCGTCCAGGCTGTAGCGATCAAAACGACTCACAACGACCTCTCCCCCCTAGCGAAACGGTCTCCGTCACTCCCGCTCCACCAACCAGAACGCGGCAATCCTCGGTGTGCCGCACCAATCGCGGCATGAAGTAGGGAAAGCAAAGTTTGTGCCACCTTTGCCATCGGCATCACCCTGACCTTCGCGGACGTGGCAATACGTGCCTACGCTAGATGCCCCAGGCCTGTCGGAAAAGCCGGAGCGTTCTGGCAGGCGAGGACGTGCGAGGAGCGGAGAGACGATGCGCTATAAGATGTCCAACTCGCGCTCGATCAGTGGACGATCGAGCCGAAAGGGATTGGCGGCGGGCGCGAGCTGACCTGTGATCGTCTCGACCACCAAGCGGCTGCCGCCCGCGCTGGCCATAATGCCATGACCGCTATAGCCGCAGTTCACGAACAGGCCTTCCACAGCGGTCGGCCCCAGATAGGGTCGGTGGTCGGGCGTATAGGTATATTGGCCAGCGCGCGAGAACCAGTGCGCGGTGTTGCGCCGCCAGACGGTTCGCCAGAAAGGCGTGATGCGCGCCACGGCGTGGTCGCTCGCGGGATCGAGCAGCCCCAGGGCGAATGCCTCGCTGGGGGGCACGTCTTCGAGCGGCGGGCCAGGCGGCACACCGGGCGCCGTCCACAGCAGATGTGCGCCACGCAGCGCGGGACGCCAGTGGGCGCCCGTCTCCTCGTCAATGGTCATCGGCGCGTCGGGTGGCACGTCGGGCACGTCAGGCAGGATCACCCGCTGGCGGCGCACCAGGGAGAGGGCCAGCTCCACGTCCGCCATGCGCGCCACGACGCCAGAGAACGGTCCCGCCGCGATGACCGCGCGGTCGGTGGCAATCACGCCTCTGGTGGTGAGCACCGCGCTGATGCGCCCCCCCACCAGCGCGAAGCCGGTGACAGCGGTCTCAGTGACAAAGGTGGCGTGGCTGGCGGCGGCATAGCCCATCGCCAGCTTGCGCGGATCGAGCCAGCCATCACCCGCACGATAACGCGCCTGCACGATCTCAGGCGCGAGGTAAGGGAAGCGGGCATGCGCCTCCGCACCGCTCAGCAGTTCCACATCCGCTAGGCCCCAGGCACGTTGGCGCCGCACCTGCTCGCGCTGGCGCTGGGCTGTGGTCTCGGTGGTGGCGATCCAGAGATAGCCCTGTTGGCGGATATCAATGTCGTAGCCAGCAAGCTCGGTGACCTCGGCAAAGTGAGTGTAGAGGGCAATGCCCTCACGCACCAGCGCCATCTCCTCGGCGTTATCGAACTGCGCGCGAAAGGCGCCGGTCGCCGCGGGCGTGGTGAGGGTGGCGAGCGCTGGCCGTTGCTCGATCACCACCGCCCGCAGCCCAGCGCGCGCCGCGAAGAAAGCCGTCGCCGCACCGATGATGCCCCCGCCAATAATCACCAGATCAGCGGTTCGCGGCAATTCCTGGGTTGGTCGCACCTCATACTGGATCATCGCGCCCTCCTTGAAGGTCGCCTTGGGGGAAGCTTGCCTGGGAGGCACTACGCGAGCCGTTCGGTCGTCACACGATCGAAGACATGGAGGGTGGCGATCTCAGGCGCGAGAATCACCCGCTCGCCAGGCCGCACCGCCATACCCGATGGGATGCGCGCGGTGATGCCCGTCGTCTCGACCTCCTCGCTCGCCAGTGCCCCTGGCACACGCAGATAGACCACCTGCTCGTTGCCCAGATGCTCAACCACCTCCACCTCACCGCGCAGCGTCGCGTCGTCGCTCTCTCCCGCCAAGCGCAGGTGCTCTGGGCGGATGCCAACGACCACCTCACGATCCCCATCCGTCGCGCCCCCCGCCAGCCGCGCCGCCGCGGCGGCGCTCAGTGGCAGCGTGCGCGCCTCCGCCCCCGCGCCGATGATGACGACCGGCTCATGAGCGCTATACTGGAGCCGCGCGGCAAAAAAATCCATCGAAGGACTGCCGAGAAAGCCAGCGACGAAGAGATTAGCGGGCGCGTCGTAGAGTTCCTGGGGCGGGCCGAGTTGCTCGATCACTCCCGCATGCATCACGGCAATGCGGTCGCCCATCGTCATCGCCTCCGCCTGGTCGTGCGTCACGTAGAGCGTCGTCACGTGGACCCGCTGGTGCAGCCGCGCGATCTCTGCCCGCATGCGCACGCGCAACCGGGCATCCAAGTTGGAAAGCGGCTCATCCATCAGGAAGACACGCGGCTCATGCACCAGCGCTCGGCCCAACGCCACGCGCTGCTGCTGGCCACCAGAGAGTTGCCATGGCTTGCGATCCAGATACTCATCAATGCCCAGCGCGCCAGCGGCCCGCGAGACGCGCCGCTCGGTTTCCTGGCGTGAAAGGTGGCGCACGCGCAGGCTAAAAGCCATGTTCTCGAAGACCGTCATGTGCGGGAAGAGCGCATAGCCCTGGAAGACCATGGCGATATTTCGCGCCTCGGCGGGCACCTCAGTGATGCGCTGGTCGCCGAGGTACAGATCACCCGCCGTGGGGCGCTCTAACCCAGCGATCAGCCGCAGCGCGGTGGTCTTGCCGCAGCCCGATGGCCCCACCACCACGAGGAACTCGGTATCACGCACATGCAGATCGAGATTCCGAATGACCGGCGCGCCACTGCCGTAGCGCTTATACACGTTCACGAAACGGACATCCACCATACGACAACTCCCACCTGGCACCCCCGCCCCCTGAAAGGGACGCGCGCCAGACGCTACTGCGGTCCCAGCACGGCCGCTTCCAGTGCCGGCAGATCCACCACCACAGCGTCATCCGTCACTGGCAGCTCGCCCGTGGCAGCGGAGCCAAGGCGGTGGCCAAAAACGGGCGGCAACGCGAGACCTTCCGCCGGCCCAGCGGTCAGCGCTATACGCGCGCGCACAGGCGCCTGGGCATTATTCAGCACCACGACAAGATATTCTGTATCCGACCAGCGCAGGTACGCCCCCACCTGCTCGGTGGCATCCCCTGGGCCATCCAGCACCGTTACGGGTAACCGTGTGCGACTGCCGTGGCGCAGCGCTGGATGCCCACGACGCAGCGCGCAGAGTGCGTGATAGTGGGCCAAGATCTCGTGGTCCTGGTCGGCGCCCCAGAGCATCGGCGCGCGGGCGAAGGCGTTCTCCTGGGCCGCGTCCGCGGTCTGCGACAACCCAACCTCGGTTCCATAATAGAGAATCGGCGTGCCATCGAGCGTCATCTGACAGGTCGCCGCCAACCGCAGGCGCGCCTTGTCACCTTCCGCCAGCCAGAGAAAGCGATTCATGTCGTGGTTGTCGAGCAGCGTCGCGCGCCCAAACTCTGGCACCAGTGTCCGCGCGCGCGCATCCAGGAAATCGAGCAGCGTCACGAGCGGCTCCTCACGTCGCGCGAAGACGCGCCGCAGCCGCGCCGCCAGCGCGAAATCCATCGCGGCATCCATCCTCCCAGCATAGATCGCCAGGTCAGCGGGCGCCTCAGTCACCTCGCCAAGCGTCAGCGCCTGTGGGAAGCGTTCTTTGAGTCCATGCTGGAAGAGCGTCCAGAACGCCGGTGATGGGCCAGAGACATAATCCAGCCGCAGGCCATCCGCTCCCAAGTCACTCAGCCAGAACTCCGCCGCCGTGGCCAGGTACCGCCGCACATCAGGGTGCTCGGTCGCCAGTTCTGGCATACTCGGCACCAGCGCGTAGGTACGATAGCCATACGGTGGATAGTCACCAAAGGTATACCATTGACGCAACGGACTGTGTGGCTCCGCCTGTGCGCGGCGGAAGAGGGGATGCTCGGTAGAGGTATGATTGGCCACAAAGTCGAGGATGACCTTCATCTCGCGCGCATGCGCCTCGACGATGAGCCGGTGCAGTGTCTCGTTGGTGCCGTAGCGCCGCGCGACGTAGTAGTCGCTGGCGGGGTCGTAGCCATGGTAGCTCGGACTCTCCATCACCGGCGAGAGCCATAGGCAATTTACGCCGAGTTCTCGCAGATACTCCAACCGCTCCAGCACGCCCGCGAGCGTGCCGCCAAAGAAGCCCGTGATCGTCCCAGGGTCACGCACAGGCGGCTCGTCGGCCCCCGCGCTGAAGCGGTCCACCTGGATGTGATAGATGATGGCGTCGTCGAACCAATCGGGCACACGGATGGTATCCACGTGATAGGCGAAGACGCGGCCCCGCGCTTGTGGCCCACTCACGGGGTCGGCATAGTCGGCATACCAGACGCGCCGTTCGCCACGCACGCTCCACCCCTCGGCGCGGTAGCGCACCAGTGTGCCCTCCGGCTGGCCCGGCAGGGTCGCGCGCCACTCGCGTATCTGGAGCGTGGTGGCCGGGTCCGTCTCAGCCGCGCCGGCCTCCGCCTCAACCGCCGCGCCATGCGTGGCCACACCCCGCTCGCCTCGCGGCTCTGAGCCATCCGTGGTGTAGTAGACCGCCACCAGATCAACCGCGAGGCCCACCCGCGACGTGAAGACGAGCGTCACGGGCGCGCCCGGACGCGGATCACGGGGAAAGATGCGGCTGCCATGCGCCAGGCCATCACGCAGGGCGGCCCGCCTGCGCCGCTCTCCCGCGGAGAGATCACCGCTGAAAACGTCATCCTCAGCCGCTGCCATGCCCTTCCCCCTCTCTCACCAGCCCGCATGGGCAGGCGACGCGCTTCGTAGCGCTGGAAGCGCGGCAGACCCGCCACCACCCGCGGGCGTGCCCGCGCCTCGCGAGGCCCCCGCGCTTGCGCCAGACGCGCCGCCCGCGTATCCTGAAGAGGCCCAGCGGGCGTGGTACCAGCCATGCCCGCTCGTCCCCCCTCTATCGTACACGCACTAAGGGCGAAGAAAGAACCACAGCGCCGAAGAGGAGCCAACGATGAAGTGGCCACGTGCCAGTGGTGTGCTCGTGCATCCCACCTCGTTCCCAGGGCGCTTCGGCATCGGCGATCTCGGCCCAGGCGCCATCGCGGCACTGGATTTCTTGGCCGCCGCGCGCCAGCGCGTGTGGCAAGTGCTGCCACTTGGGCCAACCGGCTACGGCGATTCCCCCTATGCGCTGCTCTCCGCCTTCGCGGGCAATCCCCTACTCATCTCACCGGAATGGCTGCTCAATGAGGGCTGGCTGCGACCGGCCGATCTGGCGCCGCTTCCCCCATTTCCGGCGAAGCGCGTGGACTACGAACAGGTAGTGCCATGGAAGATGCGCCTATTGCGCGCCTCGTTCGAGCGCTTCCGCGCCACCGCCAGCCCACCATTTATGGAGGCGTTCGCGGCATTCCGCGAGGAGCACCGCGCCTGGCTAGAGAACTATGCGCTCTTCCGGGCGCTGAAGTCCACCCACGGCGACGTCGCCTGGACGCACTGGCCGGAACCGTATGCCCGCCGTCACCCCGCGGCCCTGGCGGCGGCGCGCCAAGCCCTGGCCGATGAGGTGGCCTTCCATCAGTATACGCAATTCCTGTTCTATCGCCAGTGGGCGCGTGTGCGTCAGGCTGCGCACCAGCGCGGCATCCGCATTCTTGGGGACCTGGCCATCTTCGTGGCGCATGACAGCGCGGATGTGTGGGCGCACCCGACGTTTTTCGCGCTGGAACCAAACGGGCAACCCGCAGTCGTCGCTGGCGTGCCACCCGACTACTTCAGCGCGACAGGTCAGCGATGGGGCAACCCACTCTACCGGTGGGATACGCTGGCGCGGACAGGCTATGACTGGTGGATCGAGCGCGTGCGCCAGGCGCGGGCATTGGTAGATATCATCCGCCTAGACCACTTCCGTGGCTTTGAGGCCTACTGGGAGATTCCCGGCAGCGCGACGACCGCGGAGCGCGGGCGCTGGGTCAAGGGGCCGGGCGCGGCGCTCTTCTCCGCCATCCGGGATGCGCTAGGCGCGGTGCCGATGATCGCCGAGGATCTCGGGGTCATTACGCCAGAGGTGCGCGCGCTCCAGCACGAGGTCGGTTTTCCCGGCATGCGGGTGTTACAGTTCGCCTTTGGCTCGGATGCCACGAGCCGCGACCTGCCCCACAACTACGCGCGCGCGAGCGTGGTCTACACCGGCACGCATGACAACGACACCACGCGCGGCTGGTTCGATGCCTGCTCGCCAGAGGTCCAAGAGCACGTGCTGGGCTATCTGCATACGACGCCCAAACAGGTGGTGTGGGCAATGATCCGCGCCGCGCTCGCCTCCGTGGCACGGCTGTCGGTCGTGCCGCTGCAGGACGTGCTCCAGTTAGGGAGCGAGGCACGCATGAATACGCCCGCCCGCCTGTCTGGCAACTGGGCATGGCGTTACACTGAGGCCCAACTTGCCCCCACGACCGCCGAACGACTGGCGGAGGTCACCACACTCTACGGGCGCGCCCGGACCACACCATAAGCACGGTTTCTCCTCTGTATGCTGGTGGCCGTTTCCGCGCCCGCGCGGTACGGTGATGCTACGGGTGGCCGCATGCTGGACTGGCAAGGCCCTGCCGCGCTATCATCCGCACAGGCGCACTAGGCGCATAGCAGGCAAGGAGGTGTAGCGTAATGAAGATGGCGGACCCAGCACACAATCCTATCACGCAGGCGCGCGAACGCTACGATCTGTTGTGCGAGGCGTACGACGCGCTGGTGGCGCAGTTCGCCGCGCTCCCCACGGATGAGAGAGGCGACGCGGCCACGACGCTACGCGCGCGGGTGCGGGCCAGTCAGTGCGCGCGCGACGAGGCACACCTCGCGCTTGGTCACGCGCTGCTCGACCAATTCGTGGGTGAGGTCGCCCATGTCACCGCTGGCACACGCCAGGCGTGGCGCGCGGGCGACCTCGCCGCGACACGTGAAGCCCTGCACATCGAGCGCACCTTCCGGCAGGCATGCCTGGCCGCGCTCAGCGCGTGGCCTACCCTCGCCGCCGAGGCGAAGCGACGGCTCGCGGCACCTCCCGCTCCCAACGAGCGCACCCTCCACTGACCGCTGTGCCGACCATCGGCACCTCTGACCATACCATCGGCACCCTGACGATCGGCACCTCACACCTGAAGGCGCTAGGTGCTGAGGATGGCCGCGAAACACCGAGCACTTGCGGATCCCCCGCCGCGCGTGCTACATATACAGAACAGAGCGGGATATACAGCACAGGTAGGGGGAACGGCTCTGGTCGCGGCCACGGCACCTTCGCCACACGGCCCGCCGTACGACGCGCCTTCAGCCTACCTCGAGACCGCACCGCGGGGGGAAGCGTGAGATGGCGACCGATGAGGAGTGGCAGGAGAAGTTCGGCAAAGAAGGCCTAACCTTCGATGATGTATTGCTCATACCAGGCGAGTCCAATATCCTTCCGGGCGATGTCTCCACGGCCACCCGGCTCACCACCGAGATCGCGCTCAACATTCCCATCACCTCCGCCGCGATGGATACCGTCACCGAGGCACGCCTCGCGATTGCCCTCGCGCGCGAGGGCGGCATCGGCTTCATCCACCGCAACCTCTCCATTGAGGACCAAGCCGAAGAGGTTGATAAGGTCAAGCGGTCCGAATCTGGCATGATCTCTGACCCCATCACCCTCGCGCCGGAGGATTCGCTCCGCGGCGCGCTCGACGTGATGAAGAAGTATCACATCTCCGGCATCCCCATCACCGAGCACGGGCGCCTCGTCGGCATCCTCACCAACCGCGACATCCGCTTCGAGAACGACCTCGAGCGCCCCATCGGCGCGCTCATGACCCGCGAGCGCCTCATCACCGCCTCCGTCGGCACCACGCTCGACCAAGCACGCGAGATCCTGCAGCGCCATAAGGTTGAGAAGTTGCCTGTGGTGGACGACCACGGCATGCTCAAGGGCCTGATCACGGTCAAAGATATTCAGAAGAAGATCCAGTATCCCCTGGCGGCGAAGGACGAGCGTGGACGCCTGCGTGTGGGCGCCGCGGTAGGCGTGGGGCCAGATACCTTCGAGCGTTGTGAGGCGTTGATCGCCGAGGACGTGGACATCGTGATGGTGGATACCTCGCATGGGCACTCGCGGATGGTGATCGAGACCGTCCGCAAGCTCGTCGCGGCCTTCGGCACGCGCGCCCAGATCGGCGCGGGCAACGTGGCCACCGCCGAAGGCACCGAGGCGCTGATCGCGGCGGGCGTGCGGGCGGTCAAAGCGGGCATCGGCCCTGGCTCGATCTGCACCACCCGCGTCGTCGCGGGCACGGGCGTGCCGCAGATCACCGCGATCTTCGATTGCGCGCGCGCGGCGGCGCCCCACGGCATTCCCGTTATCGCCGATGGCGGCATCCTCTATTCCGGTGACATCGCGAAAGCCATCGCCGCTGGGGCCGATTGCGTGATGCTCGGCGGGCTGCTCGCGGGCGTCGAGGAAAGCCCGGGCGAGCTGATCATCTCGCAGGGCGAGCGCTATAAGGACTACCGGGGTATGGGTTCCATCGGCGCGATGAAGCGCCGCGGCTTCAGCAAAGATCGCTACTTCCAGGCGGGCGTGACGGAAGAGTCGCGGCTGATCGCGGAGGGCATCGAGGGCCGCGTGCCGTATAAGGGCCTGCTCTCTCATGTGATCTATCAGCTTGTGGGTGGGCTGCGTCAGGCGATGGGCTACGTCGGCGCCGAGCATATCGAGGCGCTCCAAACGCGCACACGCTTCATCCGCATGACGGGCGCGGGCTTGCGCGAGAGCCATCCACACGACATCATCATCACCAAAGAAGCGCCCAACTACGGCATCGGGCGGGGATAGCATCTCCCCTGGTGGACGGCTCCCCAGTTCCCCGGCGGGCCGCGGCGGCGCCAACGCTGGCGCTCGCCCACTTTCTCTCCTCGCTCCGCCCCGCATATAATGGGTGAGTGCCAGCGCGCCGCATGCCCACAACCGTCACCTGTAAGGAGTCGCCCCATGCCGACACATACGCCCCCAGTTGACCCATTCGAGGCTGGCCCATTCGAGGCTGGCGCATTCGAGGCTGACCAGCGCGCGCTGGACGAGGTCGCCCTCACCCGCGAAGAGTACGTGCGTATCGTCGCCCTGCTGGGCCGCGTGCCCAACCGGCTGGAGTTGGGGCTGTTCGGCGCCATGTGGAGCGAGCACTGCGGCTACAAAAACAGTCGCCCCCTCCTCAAGCGGTTTCCCACCAATGGCCCGCGCGTGCTGCTCAAAGCGGGCGAGGAAAACGCTGGCGCGGTGGATATCGGCGACGGGCTGGCGGTCGTGATGAAGATCGAATCGCACAACCATCCGAGCGCCATCGAGCCGTATCAGGGCGCGGCCACCGGCGTCGGTGGCATCGTACGTGATATCTTCACCATGGGCGCGCGCCCCATCGCCCTGCTGGATTCGTTGCGCTTCGGCCCGCTCGACGAGCCACGCAACCGCCACCTCTTCTCCGGCATCATCGCGGGCGTTGGCGGCTACGGCAACTGTCTGGGCATCCCGACCGTCGCTGGCGAGATCTACTTCGATGCCAGCTACAGCGGCAATCCCCTCGTCAATGCCATGTGCGTCGGCCTGATCGAGGCTGGCAAGCTCATCCCCGCGCGCGCGTCTGGCCCCGGCAATCCCGTGCTAGTGGTCGGCGCGGCCACCGGACGCGATGGCATTCACGGCGCGACCTTCGCCTCGGTCGAGTTGGATGAATCGTCCGAGGAGCGGCGGCCCGCGGTCCAGGTCGGCGACCCCTTTACCGAGAAGCTGCTGATGGAAGCGTGCCTGGAGTTACGCGACACCGGCTGGATCGTCGGCATGCAGGATCTTGGCGCGGCGGGCCTGACCAGCTCCACCGTCGAAAGCGCGCATAAGGGCGGCGCGGGCATCGAGCTAGATGTCCTCCTAGCACCCCGGCGCGAGGCGGGCATGACGCCCTACGAGATCATGCTCTCGGAGTCGCAGGAACGGATGTTGGTCGTCGCCAAGCGCGGCCATGAAGAGGATGTGCGCCAACTCTTCGCGCGGTGGGGGCTGCGCTCCGCTGTCATCGGCCAGGTCATCGCCGCGCCCGTGATCCGCGTGCGTGAGGGCGAGCGCGTCGCCGCTGAGGTGCCGACGCGCCTGCTCACCGACGAGGTGCCCACCTATAC
>JADMIN010000729.1 GCA_015478575.1 Ktedonobacterales bacterium
ACATCTGCCGCTTGAGCAGCTTGAGCCGATTCACCTGCCCTTCGGTTTGTCCCTGGCTCCACGGGACCTCAAACGCCGCGCGGATCGCGTCCGCGTCGCGACGGATGCCCTCGGCAAAGGCGGCCAGTTCCCGCACGCCACTCGCCTCAGCCCGTTCGAGCCAGGCGTCGAGCTGGTCGCCCTGCCGCTCGTCAAGGAGCGAGAAGAAGGTCTGCACCGCCTCCTGGGTGGTGGCGACAACCGGCGCGCGGCCGAGCAGGTCGCTGACGTAGGCCGCCTCTAGCGAGGAGAGGCCTTCGGACGGCTGCAGCAGGAGCCACGAGACCTCCCGCGGTGAGGTGCGCACCGGTGGGGGCAGCGGCGCGGCGAGCGCCGGTTGGCGCACATAGCGGCCGCGATGACGTGGCCCGGTGCGCCAGCGGCCCAGCAGGCCGTACAGGGTGGACTGGCTGCCCCGATAGCCCTGCTCCCGCAGCTCGCGCAGGAGTTGCTGCCCGTTCTGTTCACCCGCGTTCCAGCGCTCCCGCAGATAGGGCTCGAAGTCGGTCAGCACCGTGGAGCGCGTGCGCCGTTGGGCGGGGAGCGGACAGCTCTCGGCGCGCAAGAGGCGTTGGATGGTGTTCTGCCCCATCCCCAGGTCCGTCGCGATCTCGCGGATCGTCTTGCCTTCCGCGCGCAAGCGCCGCACCGTCTCGTAGCGCACCTGCCGCCGCGCCTGGGCTGTCTCGCGGGCCTGGTGTTGCAGCGCCGTGCGGGGGCGCGTCGTCGGCGTCAGGGGAGCCCCCGTCACCGCTTCGGCCGCTGCCCGTAGGGCGTCGTGCTCGTGTCCCAACACCTGCTGGAACGCCTCGACGAGGTTCTTGAGCACATGAAAGCGGTCGGCAACCTGGCGGGCCTGCGGGGCGCCGCGACTGGCCCCTTCGGCAAAGCTGGCGCCGCGATCCCGACTGATCACCTCGACACTGGGATGCGTCTGGAGCCAGGCCGCCAGCGTATCCGCTTCGCCATCTGGCAGCAAGTCGAGCACGTGCCGCCGCTCGAGATCCACCAGGATAGCCCCGTAGCGCCGGCCGCGCCGGAAGCACCAGTCGTCGACGCCCACCACACGGGGAGCGGGCGTGGCGGGAACGGGCGTGCGGCGCACTTGCCGTAGGAGCGTGTCGGCACTCGCCGCCAGCCCAAGCGCCTGCAGCAGACGTGTGCCGGCTGCCCCGCCGACCGCAAACCCCACGGCCCGCAGCCAGTCGTCCAGCTGGATAGTGCGCCGGGCGTACGGCGCGACCAGGTCGGGAAGCCTCTCGGTGAAGATCGCCCGCTGACAGGACGGCTCCTCACAAAAGAAGCGCCGTACGTGCAGGCGCAGGCGGAATGGCACCCCGTGCCAGGGCACATCAGCCACCGTGCGGACGTACCGCGAATGGACGTGGCCGGAGAGCCGCCCGCACAGGGGGCAGGACGCGCTCGTGGCAATGGTCTCGACGACTGCGGTAATCTCAGTGGCAGTCGCTTCCAAATGGCGCAGATGGAGCTGGTGAGCACTCGGCACAATCGCCGCCGGCATGGCCATAGCGTCCCTCCTTCGCACACGTCGCACATGCGATGAACGCTACTTTATCACTCCTGCCGCGGGCCCCGCTGTGGCCGCTTGCTTACCGCACCAAAAGTGCGGAAGACCCAC
>JADMIN010000730.1 GCA_015478575.1 Ktedonobacterales bacterium
GCCTGCCGCTGGGGGTGGAGGCGGCTGCCACGACGGGGGCGTTCATGGCGTCGCTGCCACCACAGTTGCCACCGCTGCCTGTGCGCGCCGATCTCCTGCCACGCATCGAATGGGCGAATGAGCCGCTGGTGAACGCGCCGCCCAGCGCGCCTACGCTGGCGGAGCTGGCCCCAGCCGTGGGGGCGGCGGCGCAGTCCACGCCAGCATCCTCCCCTGCCTCAGAGGAGAGCGGGCCGGCGGTGGTGCCGACGTTGACCGCATCCATGGCGGCCATCAAGGACTGGCCCGCTGGGCCAATGGACGAGGCGTCTCGCTCCGCGCCGGTCTCGCAGCCAGAGATGGATGCGCCGCTCGTGCCAGCGCAGTTCAGCACGACCTCCACTCCAGCCGCGACGAGCGGACCGGAAGCTGGCGCGCCACTTGCCGACGCGTCGGGTGCGGTGGCTCCGGCGCTGGCGCCCGCCATCGAGCCTGGCCCGCCCACGATCCCCCGTCCCGGCCGGATGACACGCCCGCTCGCCGCGATCACGCACCCACTCGCGCCATCGAGCGAGCCATCGCCGAGTAGTGGCGGCACCCTCTGGGACCGCCTCAGCCAGGCGCTTCTGGGCGTTTCACCGATCGCTCCACCAAGTGCGGCGCCGGGCACCACCGCACCGGAGACCGCGGACGCCGCACCAGCCAGCGGCGAGGAGCGTGGGGCCGTCGCGCCCTAGCGGGGACCAACTCAGCCAACTCAGCAACTCTTATGTACGTCTCAGATAGTGTTCATCTCGCACTCAGACGCCGCGGATATACTCCCTTTGACCTATGGCTAGGGCCGCACCGGGCAGATACACGAGCGCCCGTGTCGGCGGCATACCCGGTCGCGGAGGTGCCGCGGCCCGCAAACGGGAGGGAACACCGTGGATATGACCCCGATTTATGAGCCAGCCGTGCCTCAGGAGGCGCTGCTCGACGCGCAAGAGATGACCATGCGCGGCGACGATGGAGGAGCGACGCACCGCCGGCCCATCACCAAGATGCTGCGCTTCAGCGGCTTCACGCTGGACCCCCTCTCTGGGAGCATCCACTGGCGCGGTGAGGCGGTCGCGCTCGCCACGGAGGAGCGTGAGCTGCTGGGTGTGCTTCTGCGACGCGCGGGCCAGATTGTCAGCCGTGAGCACTTGGCGGCGCTGGTCGGGGCGAGCGCCGATGTGATAGACCGCCGGGTCGCCCGCCTGACGCGGGCACTGGAGACCGCGGGTATCCACTGCCGTCCGCGCGTGGCCGCGGGGCTGGGCTACATCCTCTGGCGCTAAGCCGTGTGTGGCAGCGCCGGCTGGTGGATCTTTTCCCCGTCGGCGCGCCCTCGCCACCCGCACCCGTCATACATCTATAGCCCAATCAGGATGTGGCTTGCTTCCGCGCGCATCCGCGTGGATTCCCGTGATCGCGTCACCCCTCCACACGGCCCACCATTGCCCACCATTGCCCAATGGTGCCGCTCGTCTCCCTGCCGCTCCAGACGCCCCGTCCTCCACCTTCTGAGATGGCTCACCCGACGCGCCCGTGCGCGCACTTGCATGGAGGCGTAAAATCTGAGACACTATGAGCGAGCGGAGGAACGAGCAGGCTCCGCCTATTTTCAGTAGGTCCTCATCAGGTGGAGGGGGACGAGAGGAGCCCATTCATGGAG
>JADMIN010000043.1 GCA_015478575.1 Ktedonobacterales bacterium
CCCGTACACGAGCGGAACGTGAGGAAGATCGGCCCCAGCGACTAGGGTACCCCCACCCGACCGCTCGCGCCGATCTCCTCACTGGGGTGTGCCCAACGAGAGGATACGCCGCACATGCGCGAGCATCACCTGCGCGAGCATCACCTGCGCGAGCATCACCTGCGCGAGCACCCGCGGATCGCGATAGATGGTCCGGCCGGCGTGGGCAAGAGCACCATCGGCGAGCGCGTGGCCCGCCGCTTGGCCTGTCTCTATGTGGATACAGGCGCGTTCTATCGGGCGCTTACCGGCCTCGCCCTGCGCCAGGGCATCAATGTGGACGATGCCGCCGCGCTGGCCACACTCGCCGAGCACGCCGACATCCGCATCATCCCGCCGACGGTGAGCGACGGGCGTCAATATACCGTGTTGGTGGATGGCGCCGACATCACCGCCGACCTGCGCACGCCAGCGGTCGAGGCCGCCGTCTCGCGCGTCTCCGCCGCGCCTGCCGTCCGTGTCGCGCTCATCGCGCAGATGCGCCGCATGGCGGATGATCATACCGTCGTCATGGTGGGGCGAGACATTGGCACGGTCGTGCTGCCCGACGCCGACCTCAAGATCTACCTGATGACCTCTATCGAGGAGCGCGCGCGCCGGCGGCATGGCGACTTGGTGGCCCAGCTCGGCGCGGCCAGCCCGCCCTTTGAGGCGGTACACGATGATATCGCCCGGCGCGACGCGACAGACCAGGCGCAGATGCGGCCAGCACCCGATGCCATCATGCTCCACAACGATCACCTGGAGCCAGAGCAGACGGTCGAACACATTCTCCGCTATCTGCGTGAGCGGCTGGAGCGATCTGGCAAGGTACTTGCGTCTGAAGACCAGCGGGAGGTACCACGCTGATGAGCGCCACACGCGCGTCCCGCCCTGAAGGCAAAGCGAACCGGATCGGCTACGAGTTGCTACGCGCTATCCTGGCTGTCATCTTCTTCTTCGTGGCCAAACTGCGTGTTGAGGGCGTCGAGCAAATTCCCCTCACAGGGCCAGTCATCCTGGCTGTCAATCACGTCCATTCAGCGGATATTCCCTGCTTCTCGCTGCGTATCCGGCGCGTCACGCACTACATGGCCAAGATCGAACTCTTCAACGTGCCCGTGTTCGGCGGCGCCATGCGCCTCATGGGCGCCTTCCCCGTGCGGCGCGGCGAGCGCGACCGCGAGGCGTTAAAGGTGGCGGAGCGGCTGCTGCGCGAGGGGGAGGCGGTGGTGGTCTTCCCGGAAGGTCATCGCAGCAGCACGGGCGCGCTTGGCCCTGGGCACCCCGGCGCCACGCTGATCGCCCTGCATACCGGCGCGCCCATCGTGCCCGCGGCCATCACCGGCACCCAGCACCTCTTCAAGGGCCTGCGCTACGGCCCCTTCGCTCCCGTCGTGACCGTGCGCTATGGCAAGCCGTTCCGCCTCGTGCCCAGCGGCTCACGCGTCACGCGCGAAGATCTCGCGCGCGGCACCGATCTCATCATGTATAATATCGCCGTGCTGCTACCACCAGAGCTGCGCGGCAAATATGCCAACGCGCGCGTGCGCATCACTCCTGAGCCAGGTGGCGACGAGATTCCCAGCATCGAATTCTCGCTGGAGGAGTCGGCGGCGCCGCTGCCACAAGGAAGACAGCAATCAGAATAACCCCGCCCCCCGCGAGCGGCCCCGCGACCGTACGCCGCCCGATGCGGGGGAGCGACCGGCCACAGCCTGGCTGCGGCCGCGTGGGTGGATCAGGCAGACGCGGGACGTGCCGCGCGGAAGAGCGGAAGAAAGGCCCCATGCACCCGAAGCCCACGCACCTCGGCGCGGAGTTCGCCGCGCAGTTTCAGGATGCGAGCATCGTGCGCGCCTATCCCCATCGCCCACCCTATCCCGCGGCGGTCTTCGCGTTCTTGGTGGGCCTGCTGCCCCAGGCGTCGCGCGCGGTGCTCGACCTCGGCTGCGGCACGGGCGATCTCGCGCGCCCATTGGCGCCACTGGTCGCACGGGTGGACGCGGTGGATATCTCGGCGGGCATGCTGGAGGCCGCGCGCGCCCTGCCAGGAGGCGACCAGCCCAACCTCACCTGGATCGCTGGGTCCGCTGAGGCGGCGCCCGTGCGCCCGCCATATGGACTCATCACCGCGGGGGAGAGTCTGCACTGGATGGCGTGGGATGTCGTGCTGCCGCGCTGCCATGCGCTGCTCGTGCCCGGCGGCGCGCTCGCCATCGTCGAGCGGGAGGAGGCGCCACAGCCCTGGTTCGCCGAGTTGGTCCTGCTGATCCAGCGTTACTCGACCAACACGGCGTTTCGCCCCTATCACCTGATCTATGAACTGACCACACGCGCCCTCTTCACGCCGCTCGGCGAGTGGCTCACCGAGTTTCTGCCGCATCGCCAGACGATCGCGAGCTTTATCGAATCGCTCCACTCGCGCAATGGCTTCTCGCGCGACCGCATGCCACCGTCAGCCGCCGCCGCGTTCGATGACGGCGTGCGCGCGCTCCTCGCCGCGGCCTTTCCCGATGGCCACGTCACGCTCCACGTGCGCGCGCGGATCACGTGGGGCACGCCCAGCCCATCCGTGCCAGGGACGCGCTCCACGCCCGCCACCACTCCCCCTCTTCCGCCCAAAAAGGGCTAGCGGGCGAGGCGCAGCAGCGGCCAGAGGTGCGGGCCATAGACCAGCAGGGCGATCACGACCGAGAGCATGGCGCTTAGCAGGACGGCGCCCGCCGCGACATCCTTGGCGATGCGTGCCAGCGGGTGAAACTCCTGCGTCGCCAGGTCCACACACGCCTCAGCCACCGTATTGAACATCTCCGCGATGAAGACGCTCGTGATCGCCACGAAGATCATCGCGAATTCGACCGGTGAGAGACGCAGCACAAACCCTAGCACGATCGCGCAGAGGGCCAGCGCCACATGTACCCGCGCGTTGCGCTGCGTGCGCAGCGCGTACCACAGGCCATTCCAGGCATAGACAAAACTGCGTAAGAAGGATGCGCGCGCGGGCGCTGGTTGCGCGGCAAGCGCCGCGCGTGCGTCCCGTGCGTGTTGCGCGGGCGCGGGCAGTGCGCCGGTGGTCGTCTCAGCGCGCGGGGCGCCGCCGCTTGCGGCGTGTGCCTGGGTCGTTCGATGGGGCGCCGCGCCACGGCGCCTGGGGGGCGTTGTTTTCATCTATCCGCTCGGTTCTATCCGTCAGCGGGCGATACCTGCCTGAGCCAACAGCGCGTCCTGATGCGCGACCATCGCGGCGTACCCGGCATCCGTCTGATCATCATAGCCAACTAGGTGGAGCACGCCATGGGCGAGCAGGTAGGCAAGCTCCCAGGCGACACTATGCCCCGCCTGGGCCGCCTGACGCGCTACCGCCTCGCGCGAGAGCGCGATATCACCCAAGTGCAGCGGCATATCGTTAGGGTCCTCGTCCTCTGCCCACTCCGCCTCGTCGCCGCTATCGAGCACTTCACCAGCAGGCACGTGATCAGCGGATGGCGCGCCATCCGCGTTCAGCGGCGGCTGGGTTTCTAGGGTGATGGCGGCCAGCGTTGCCATCGCCTCGCGCGGCGGTAACGCCTCCTCTGGTGGCTGCCAGAGCTGATCCGTGGGCGCGGCCACCAGCGGAGTATCCAACAGCGGAAAGGAGAGCACATCGGTCGCCTCGTCGTGCCCACGGTAGTCGTGGTTGAGCACGTGGATGCCAGCGTCGTCGCTCACCAGCAGACTGATCTCCACCACCTGCGTGATGCCCACACGGGCGAGTGTCAGCGCCGCCACACGACGCAGCGCCGCCTCATCCAGCCCGAAGAGCGGCTTCACGTCGCCGGGTGGATCATAGGTGATCGCTAGCTCTACCGTCACCTCGTTCTCCACCTCACGACTCTCAGCCATGCTGCCCCACCTATCTCGCGGCACATCCACCGGAAGCGGCTCAGTATTCCTCAGGCTCCTCATTCTATGATATGCCCACGGCTGGCCGCTCTATCAGGCGTGTGGACTGGCCTGGCGCCAGGGAGAGAGCGGAGCGCGCCTCGCGCCTACCACTCGTCGTCGCGCGAGCGCCGCTGCCGTGGGGACGGCCTTTGACGCGCGCCGCCATAGCGATCATCGTGGTGGTCATCGTGGCGTCGCCCCGCGCGCCCCTCAGGCGCGCGAGAGCGCGAGGAGCGGCCCGAACGGTACTCCTCTGCGTATCCTCCACGCGGCTCCTCGTCGTCCTGATATCCACCGCGGAACCCATACGCGTCGGCGCGCCCGCCGCGCCCACGCGCGGAGGGACCACCCCGCCGCGCTCGTGCCCGCTCCCGCTTGCGCTGCTCGGCGATGGCGATCTGCCGCCACTGGGTGCGGGCCGCCGCCAGCAACGAGACGAGGATGCCGAGCGCCACCGCCGCGCCACCGATATAGTAGCGCCAGGGCGGGGCAGCCGGCACCGCCACCGTCACCGTTACGGCCTCGAACGGTCCGGCGGTCTGCCCATCGAACTCCTGCAATATGACGATGTACTGCCCCGTCCGCGCGAAACTATGCGTGATAGTGGGTTGCGGCGTCGTCTGATCGGGGGTGCCATCACCGAAGCTCCAGCCATAGGAGACACCCTGGTTGGTTGGCAGCGCGGGCACCGTGCCTGGCGTGCCGACCTGCGTCTCGTTAAAGGTGAGGCTCTTGCCAGGCGCCACCGTCCGCGCGCTCGCGCCAAGCTCGCTCTGCGCGACCACCACATCGAGCGTCGTCACCGCCCTAGCGCCCTGCGCATCCGTCACCGTCAGCGAGATAGGACCTTTCCCCGCGACCGCGAATTGATGCGTCACCTGCGCGCCCGTCGCTGTCTGCCCATCGCTGAAGTTCCAGTTATATGTCAGGGGCGAGCTACCCGCCGCGGTAGGGCTGCTGGCAGCGGAACCGCTGGCGGTGGGGCTGCTGGCAGCGGAACCGCTGGCATCGAAGGTGATGCTACCGCCAAGGGTGACCATGGGCGCCGACGCGGACGCGCGGGCCACCGGCGGATTGAGGGGCAGCGCGGCGATCACGTGGATCTGGGCGCTATCGAGTTCGGCCCAGACTTTGCGGCCGCTGTCGTACGTCTGGGCATGGATGGTGTAGGTGCCGGGCTTCTTATAGATATGTGATGGCGCGCTCCCGCTGGTGTCTATCGCGCCGTCGCCGTATATCCAGCGCCACTTGACGCTGGTCGGGTCGGGTGCGCTGGACACGCGGCTCAGATCCACGGAGAACGCGATGGCGCTGCCAACGGCATAGTCTGGCGCGAAGATGCCCAGAGGCCGGCCCGCGGCGGCGCCAGAGCCAGCGGGGAAGCGCTGCGCGGGAATGGCATTCGCCAGCATCGTCGGCCCCGCCGCCAGACCACAAGCAGACGCCGTGTTGCCGCGCGCCGGTCCACCCAGGGGCAGCGCGAGAGCAAGGGCCAGCCCGCAGCCGAGAAGCCCGCCCGCGACCCCTCTGCGTAGCCAAGTGGTCAGTGCCCTCTTCCCCCCGCCTGCCGTGTTCTCCGCCGCTCGTGCCATCGTCGCCACCTCCGCCACGTCCGCGCGCTCACTCTGCCGTCACGGCTCTCCGCTGCCACACAGCATAACACGCAGCGGCGAACCGCTCGCCGCGACTCGCCGCTTGGGGTACCGTACACCTAGGTGCAGCGCCAGCATTATGGACGCTGTGCGCTTCTCTGCTGCTCGCGATAGCGGCTGATGATCTGGCGCGCCATCGTCTCATCAACGTTCAGCTTCTCCGCCACGCGCGCGACCAAATCCGGTGCCGCGATACGCCGCTTGCCGGTAGGATTCAGTTCCTGCATCGCTTCCCGCACGGCCTGCGCATACGCTGGGCGCAACTCGCCCAGGCCACGCATGAGCGAACTGACCTCGGTTGGGCGGCGCAGGGTGTGGTGGGGGCCGCTGGTGCCCGTCATCGCCTCCGCGTCGCTCGTCTCATGGGCGAAGACGCCACCGATGGTGGCCGGGCGGCGTGGCCCCCAAGTGGTCGTGTCACTGGCGGGCATGCCCGCCGCATCATGCACATCCGCGTCGGAGAGCAGCATCGGTTGCGCCGCCGGGGAGTGGGCGCCGTTGGCCGGCGCCGCATAGGCCGAGGACGTAGCGGGGGCCACATTGTTCATAAAGGAAGCCCCACGGCTGCTGGCCAGATCACGCCCACGCGCTGGATTCACTGGAGGCAGACGCAGGATGCCCGCTGACGCCTCGTTCTCCGCTTGTGATGCGTCAGACGTGCTTGGCAGCGTCGTGGCATCCTGGGCCTCCTCGCCCTGTTGCGCGGATGGCGTCCGCGTGGATGCTGCCTGCGCGGATGCGGTCTGGCCCTTGCGTGCCTGGCCGAACTGCGCCCGCACCGCGGTGGCCGTCTGGGCCATGCCGCGCACCTGCGCCTCGCGGATCTTCGCGTTCGTCTCCGCGCGCAGCCGCTTCAACTCGGCATCCTGCTGCATGCGCATCAGGCGTTCCGCGTGCGACTCTTGTAGCTGAGCCAGACTGCGGCCAGACTGCGTCGGCTGCACCAATGCCCAGAAGAGACCCCAGAATGGCGGCGCGATGGCGACCAATACCATCGTCAGGCTGATATGGCTGGCTTGCAAGCCGGGGAAGATCTGGTAGGCCCATTGATCCGTCTTGAACTCGTTGAAATTCGCGCTACGAAAGGAGAGGCTGTTCCAAGTCGTGATGCCGGTCGCGATCAACACACCCAGGCCACAGAAAAACGCCTGCATCTTGTGTCCCTGGCCCCAGTGCCACGGCGCCAGCACCGAGAGCAGATAGGCCATGCCGACCACGCCGACCGAGAGGAACCCCCACAGGGCAACCTGTCCTCCCTGCAAGACCGCGTTGGCATTCGTGACCTTCGCTCCATCCGAATAGACGTAATAGTTGAAGATCGCGTCAGGAATGTAGAGGATGATGGGGAAGATGAAATAGATCTTCACCAACCAACTTGGCAGCGGCAGCACCTTCTCTCGATCCATCGGCGGAGTCGCGGTCAGCGCGCCCGTCTCGGTCGCGGAAACGTCGGTGTCCGCATTAGTGCGCGTGTCTCGCTGAGACCGCGAGTTCTCGACAGCCCGTGCCATAAAGTCCCTACCTCCCTGTCAGCTCAGCTCCACCACCGTGGCCGAAAACAACGCTCTCTCCGGGGCAGCCACGGCGGACGCGATAGACGTCATAGTTGATCAATCATCCGAGCCGCGCCGAAATAGCTGGGGAGCGCGGCCTCGAAATTCAGTGTCACCTTGTGAAGCAGTGCAATGATACCAGATTTGCCCTACCTGGCGACCGGCTGTCGCGGCGAAACAGCGCATTCAGACGAAGGGAATTATGGTAAGCTGCCGACCCGCATACGACAGTCGGCCTAGATCAGGCAGCCTACAAGTCCTATCGCGGCGATGGTTTCGTGTGATGTTAGGTCAAGTAACGGCTAGAGAGAGGGAGCGGAGGATTCCGCTACGCACACACAGGCGGGTAGCCCAAACGGGCCATGCGAATGGTAGTTCACCGAGGTATTCACCGAGGAGCGGCGCGCGATCATCACGGATCACCCACGCGCTGTTAGCCTTCCGACAACCGCCGCGTTGGCCCATCCATCCTACCATTCATCCCTACACGGCCCGCTTCAGGCATACTACGAAGCATCCGAAGCGGGAAGCTGGACGCGCACGAGATGGAGGAGCGGACGATGCCACGCATTTCGCGACCAGAGGATATGAGGAAGGCCGTTCTGGCGAATCTGCCAGCGAAGACTGGCCACGACCTGGATGGTTGGCTGGCGCTCATTCACGCGCGCGGCCCAGCGACCCATGGCGCGATCCGCGAATGGCTCCAGCGGGAGCATGGCCTGGGGCGCGGCACGGCCTCGCTCCTCGCGGGCGAGGCCCTCAAGCCCGCGGACTACGTGCCCGCCACGCCGGAAGAGCGGCTAGCGGCGCAATACGCGGGCGCAAAGGCGGCGCTGTGGCCGATCTATGAGCGGCTAGTCGCCACCATGGGTGCGCTGGGGGATGATGTGCGGCTGGAGCCGCGCGAGACCTACGTCGCCCTCATACGCCAGCGACAGTTCGCGCTGATCCAGCCCTCGACCAAGACGCGGGTGGATGTGGGTCTCGTGCTGCCGGGCACGGCGCCGACCAGCCGACTGGCGGCGGCGGGCAGCTTTGGCAGCGGGCGCGTCACCCACCGTGTCGCCCTCAGCACGCCTGAGGCGGTGGATGCGGAACTCGTCGCCTGGCTACGCGCCGCCTATGAGCGCGATGCCTGATGCGGAGGGGTCCTCTCCGCATTAGCGCGGCTCAGTCGGAATCGGTGACCGCATTCGGCGGGAACAGAATGGGGTCGAAGCTACTGGTACGGGCGCGACCTTCCGTGTTCGTCGGCTGCACGGTCCCTTCGACGACGGGCACCTCGCCAGAGTTCCCCGAACGCAGGAGGCCGCTAGGACGCGGGGTGCCTATCACACTGACGATGGACGAGCACTGGTCAATGAGTTGTTGCAGGAGGTCAACCGCTTGTTGCATCGCCATGTCTTGCGCGGCGGGATTGGCGCTATTCGAACCTCCCGCGTCCGCTTGGATCTGCTTGGCGCTGCTGATGGCATTGTCATATGCCCGGCGCAGCCGCTCCGTGATGAGATGCATCTGCTCTGGCGTGAGCGAACTGGCCGATGTCCCCATCAATCCCGGTGGCGCCCCAATCTGAGGCTCGTCCTGAGGCATGATATACAGCGCGAGCTTCGACCCAGACGATTTCGCCTTTTTAATGTGCTCGGCAATCGCATTGTGGTAATAGAATGTAATCGTCGCCAACCCAGAGATCGCCAGGCGGACAGTGCTTGCTTCAGGCTCGCTTCGGAAGAGCTTCGCCAACGGTTTGCCGGGGGTGAGCTTCTCCCGCTGTTTCTCGCACGAGGAGATCAGCGTATCGAGCAGCTTATGGAGATTGATCGAGAGGGCTTGCGCTCGCGATGGATCCATCTCTCGATACTGCTGCTGCTGGCTCCCCAGGATACGCTCAAACTCACCTTGGACATATCTGCCCGCGCCTTTGCCCAACTGCGAGTCTTGTAGCGTTTTGATCGCTTCCTTGAGCTTTGCTACCAATCCGCTCGAATTCGCCTCGTCGCCATTGCTAGTCCCCATGGTGGTTTTGCTCCTCCCGCCGCTGGACCCGGCCGGGTGCCACGCCCGCCGGCCTCTCCGGCGCTGGCTGCCGCCGCGCATCCAGTTTTCCGTTTCCGCTGAGGCCTGCCTCAGCACACACACAGTATAGCACTTCAGCCACCCTGCCAGGCAGGGCATATTGGGGATAGATGTGCCCGGCCGCTCACGCGCACCGCTCACGCGCACCGCTCACGCGCACCGCTCACGCGCACCGCTCACGCGCGGAGCGCTTCGTGCCCAGGCGCGATGCCCAGGCGCTCACGCACGACGAGGTGCCACCCCTCTCGCCAGGGTATCGCTCCCCTCATAGACTCCGGCCCAGCGAAAATCTGCCGCCGCATACCCTCACTGCCACACATGCGTCCGGCGCGGCCCGCGGCGGGCACGGCGCCTATCGGGCACGACACCGGCCATCCGCCCTGCTCTGGACAATGAAAGGATGCACGGCAAGGAAAGGAGTTGTCAAGGGCAGCGGCACGTAGATAACGCGAGGAGCGCCGTATACGCGCGGCTACTGCGCCAAGGCGCCGCCGCGCACGGCCTCCTCCGTCTTGTGGGCGGAATGGCCGTTGGTGCGCGCGGGTCGCCCCTCCATGTCATCCGTCTCCATGTCATCCGCCTCCGCGCCATCCGCGTGACGCGCCGCCGCCCCCACGAACGCGCGGAAGAGTGCGTGCGGGTGCGTGGGTCGGCTCTTGAACTCCGGGTGGAACTGGGTGGCCACGAACCAGGGATGGTCCTTCAGCTCGACGATCTCGACCAGCTTATTATCCGCCGAACGCCCACTCACCAGCAGCCCCGCGCCTTCCATGCGGCGTCGGTAGGAAGTGTTGAACTCGTAGCGATGGCGGTGGCGCTCGAAGATGATCGGCTCGCCATAGGCGCGCTCAGCCTGGCTGCCCGGCGTCAGGCAACAGACCCACTGGCCCAGGCGCATCGTCCCGCCCTTGTCGGAGATCTGGCGCTGGTTGGGCATCAGATCAATCACTTTGTGCGGCGACTCCGCGTCGAACTCCGAGCTGTTGGCGTTCGCCAGGTTGAGCACATTGCGCGCGAACTCAATCACCGCCACCTGCATGCCCAGGCACAGGCCCAGATAGGGGACATGGTGCGTGCG
>JADMIN010000044.1 GCA_015478575.1 Ktedonobacterales bacterium
TACCTGAGGAAGGGCACCTCTGTCCCACAATACGTCATGCTATACTGAGGCCGCCGCGCGAGACGTACGAGGGGAGGAGAGGACCCGACCATGGCAGATACATCGCATGCGCCGAAAGACCGCGGTGGCATGGACTGGATCATTCCCTTCTATGGCTGGCGTGGAGCGAGGATGGGCCCCACGGGCATCTTCGATAGCCATCGGGCGCGGGCCGCGAGCATCGCGCGCCTGTGTGGATCAGGCACAAAGCGCGTGCTCGATCTCGGTGCCGGCGCCGGGGGAACCGCCGCCGCCATCGCCGACCTGGGGCATGACGTCGTCGCCATCGAGCTGGAACCCGTCCGTGCGGGCTTCGCGCGCGATCTGGCGGCCGAGCGGCGCGCTGGCGACCTCACCATCCTCGAAGCCAATTATTTCGAGGTCGCGCTCGACGGGCTGTTTGACGTCATTGGTCATTGGGATAGCTTCGGGATGGGCGCGGATACCGACCAGCAGCAGTTGTTGCGGCGCATCGCCGGCCAGTGGCTTGCCCGCGATGGACATGTGCTGCTCGACGTCTTCAACCCCATCTGGTGGGCCGTGCGGCATGGACAGGTGACCCGCCATGACTGGTGCGGAATGATTGAACTTCACGAGTTTGACCCCATCGCCATGCGCTTCATAGACACCTGGTGGATAGATGGCGACGAGGCCCATGCGCACGCCCAAACCGCCCGCTGTTATAGCCCGGCCGATTTTGCGCTGCTGCTGGAGGGCACCGGTCTCGTCATCCGCGCGATGGAGGTCAATGGCACACCACTCCCCACGGTGGAGGGGTGGCGGTCAATGGCGCAATGGCAAGACGAGGCCTTTTCCTACCATGTTGTGCTTGCCCGTACGGACGGCACAGATACCGCTGGTGCCTCGGATCGTACCGCAGATAGCTATACCGCGAACTCCGCTGAGGTGAGGTCGCCCAGCGCCGAATAGACGCGCTTCCGCTAGGAGACGGTATCCAGAAAGCGCCCGATGTGCGCATCGCCGCCAGCGCTGACGGGCGCTTTCGTGGCACGTGGACGCTGGAGGATGACGATATACTGATGGGCGATGTTGGGCACATACCCGTAGGGATAGCCGTAAGGTCGGAGCTTCGTTCCCGCCTGGTACCAGATGGTTTCACCTTTGGGAACGAAGCCGACCCCTTGAGCGCGCCGCGCCAGGTCAACATGCGTAAACAGGTACTCGCCATGCTGATAGGCATTGCGGACCATCACCGCCATATAGCGCCCCGGTCGTAGCAGCGCATAGCAGTGGGTAAAGACCCGCTCCATCGCGTCGAGATAGTCCGCGTAACTCGCGAGATTCGCCAGATCGCCCCGCTCTTCGGAGCGCATATTGTAGTCACTGCGCCGGTTGCGATACTCGTCAGCGTACTTCTCCCCACCCTTGCCACTCATCGTCTGCTCAAGGTGAATGTTGTAGGGCGGGTCCATCGCGATGAAATCAAAGAAGGCGCCATGCTGGTCGGGGCTGAGGCGCTGGCCCTGCGCCTCAGGCACGTGCTCACCTGTTCGCCAGCGCTCCATCACTTCCAGGCAATCCCCACGCACCACCGTTTGTGGCATGAGGTCAGCGTGCTCGTTGAGCACCTGCTGATAGATACCCGCCCATTGCTCGCTGATCTCGATGCCAACAGCGCGGCGGGCGGCCGGTTGGGCAATCGAAGCCCCAATCAGCGTGCCTCCAACACCGGCAAAGGGATCGAGGACGGTCATACCAGCTTTGGTGAAGAACTCGATCAGCAGCGCCATGATTTGCGGAGGCTTATTGGCCCCATGCCGCTTGCGCAGCGTGTGGCCATACATGCTCGGGTACGCCGTTTGCAAGACGCTCTTCGTGAAGTAGAGAAAGCGCTCACCGCTCAGATCATTGAGCGTGTTCTTAGGATGCGGCTGGTGGTGCTTCTCTGGCGCCGCTGGCACGCCTCCGTCGGGTGCGTCACTGCCGTGATCGGGGGCATGCTGGGAAGCGGTTGCCTCGGTGAATGCGGTTTCGGTGAATGCGGTCTCGGTGAATGCGGTCTCGGTGAATGCGGAGGAAAGGCCAGGTTGCGCCTCAGCCTGGGCGGAAGTCGTCGCCCGCTTCCGTGGCCGCCCGTGTCGCCGAGGCGCGGCTTGGGCCACCGCCTGCCGCGGATCATCCTGCCGCGGATCATCCTGTCGCGGATCATCCTGTCGCGGATCATCCTGTCGCGGATCGTCCTGTTCCTGTAGGTGAGCCATTCCGAACCGCTTTCTGGTAAGCCCCATCAGTGCCTGGTGTCCCTGCCCATCTATTCTAGCGTATCGGGGGCGAAAGCGGAGACGAAAGCGACACGGATTGCCCTGCCTTGCGACACGTCGCGCTCGTGCGACAGGGAAAGGGAGGAGAGTATCACGAGCAGAAGATACGCTGCCCACTCGCCAGGCGGGCGCGCTTGGGTGCGTCAGGACGAACACACCGCCCACTCAGCCAGAGGCGGGCACGGAACTGGAGGATGTGAGAAAGGATATGGCAACATCCATGAGAGAGGTGTCCACGGCGGCATCGCTTCCCTTCGACTTCGATTGGGCGCGGCAAGCGTTTCATCCTCTTCTGGCTCGTCAGGCAGCCAAGGCCCGGTCGCGCTTGGCGCACGATAGAGCCAGTTCGCCTCCATCTTCGCACAGCCGGTTGGGGCGACCGCCGCGGTGATCGTGCGTCGGCTGGTGGCGGAGCGACCCGTAAACTGCCAATCCCCCTCTTCGCGTTGTGCCCCGACGACCTTCACGAAACGAAACGGGCGCGGATTGACGCCTTGCGCGCTATCACGCGGGCGGTTACAGTCAAAGACAAAGACCATCAGCCAGCACAGGTTGGGCTACGATGTGGGCGCGGTCACTCTCAGTGTACCCGGCGGCAACAGCTGTACACTGAGACCAGGCACACGACTGAAGTCACTATCAGTGGTGACCAGAGTCAAGCCATACTCCAACGCCGTGGCGGCAATGAGCGTATCAATATCGCCAATCAGCCCCGGGCCATGAGGCGGCCGCAGCGCCCGGCGCAGGTCAGCATAGCGCTGGGCAATCGCGTAGGTCAGGGGATGCGGATGCACGCGCACGAGCAGTGTCCGGAACGCCTGCCAGTGTCGCGGATAATCCGAGAAGCTCTTGAGGTACTCGGCGATCTCACCAACGCACACCAGGCTTGTGGTTGCCTCCGCAGCGTGAACCCACGATTGCGCGAGAGCCAGCGCCGCGGGTCGGCCACGCAGGTAGGCTGAGAGGACCGCGCTATCGAGTAGGTACCGCCTCATAGCTCGATTGGCGCGCTTGGCCCGGTTTCATGGCGCATCCGATAGAAGGTCTCAGCCTCATCGTCCTCCGGCAAATCCTGCCAAGCCCCTGCCGGGTCCTGCCAAGGCTGCGCTGATTCGAGCACAGTGGGGGACAGCTCACGCTCATGCGCACTTCGCAACGCCTCGATAAGGATGGCGATCTCCTCCTGTTCGTCGGGCGAAAGGCGCTCCAAGTCGGCTAGATCACGCTGGAGTCGGTCAATCATCGCGCATGTCCCCTTATCGTGCCAATGGCGTTGTATCGGTCTGCAGATCGTGACGCCCCACGAATGTCCTTGCCCTGAGTATAGCACTAGCCTGAGTAGAGCATAGGTACCTACGGCTGCCGTTCTATACAATGATGCCGCGCCTACGTCAGTGGCCCGTGCCCTCTGGACGGCCCTGCCGCGCTGCCTCCTCTTCCCCCTCCCCTCGCAGGGGAGGGGGCCAGGGGGAGAGGTCCACCGCGTGAGCCACGGGACGGGGGTCTTTATAAGCAGTTGCCAGACCTGGGCGCGGCGCGCGTTTCATCCTCTTCTGGCTCGTCAGGCAGCCAAGGCCCACCTGCCCCCCCCAAAGACGGCACACGCTCCCGCCTGGGACTGTACACACGGGCGCCCCTTGGCATAGAATGCGGTTTGGCATAGAATGCGGTGATGAGCGCGAGTGCTGCTCACTCCTCCTCATTCCGGAGAAGAACCGCCCGCGAACAGCGGCGCAACAGCATGGGACAGCATGGGGTCGCAATATGGCAATTCGCAAGATACTCACCGTTGGGGGGCCGCGCGAGAAGATCCTGCGCACCCGCGCCAAGAAAATCTCCCGCTTCGATGCCCATCTGCAGCGCCTGGTCGAAGACCTCTGGGAGACGATGCGCGCCGCCCCCGGCGTCGGACTGGCCGCGCCACAGATCGGCGAATCCATTCGCGTGCTGGTGGCCGAGTATGAGGATGAGCACGCCGCCCTCGTCAATCCAGAGATTCTCAAAGCCGAAGGCGAAGTGCTTGGCACCGAGGGCTGCCTAAGCATCCCCGGCTACGTCGGCGACCACGTCGCGCGCGCCGCCAGCATCGTCGTCAAGGCGCGCGATCCCCACGGCAAAGAGATCCGCCTGCGCGCCGAAGGGTGGTGGGCGCGCATCCTCCAGCACGAGATTGATCACCTCGACGGCATCCTCTATACCGACCGCATCTCACCCGCGGACGTGCGCGAGGTGACGGACGACGACACCGCCGAAGAGGGCGCGCCCCCCTCGCGCATGCCCCAGTCCCACACCATGAACGGCCACGCGCCCGCCGCCCACACAGTCGCCATCGCGGCAGAAACGGCAGAAGTGAAAACCACGGAAACGAAAACCGCGAAAACGGCAGAAACGGCAGATCCACCCGCTCGCCAAACCACGCCGGAGCACCAACCCGCGATGGACACGGCAGGGGGGCGCGAATGAGCGTGGCACAGGGCAAATACCACATCTGGACCGTCGGCTGCCAAATGAACATGGCCGATTCGCAGCGCGTCTCCAGCATCCTCGACAGCCTCGGCTGGGAAGAAGCCCCCACCGTGGACGCCGCCAACCTCGTCGTGCTCAATACCTGCAGCGTGCGCGAACAGCCAGAGAAGCGCGCCCACGGCCAGCTCTCGCTACTCAAGCACGCCAAGCGCCACCGCGCCGACCTGCTCGTCGCGATGATGGGCTGCATGATCGGCCACCAGCGCCAAGTAGACGAGCTGAAAAAGAAGTACCCCGTCGTAGACCTCTTCTTCAAAGTCGAGCAGGCCGACATCCTGCCCCACTTCCTAGAGGAGCGCTGGACCCCCATCGCCGGCGAAGGCTGCGTGGATTTCGCCGCCCTTGGCGCCCCCCGCACGCTCGGCGTCTCCGACGCCCTGCCCGTCCTGCCCCTGCCCGTCCTGCCCCTGCCCGTCCTGCCCCTGCCCCTCGCTGGCGCGCGTGGCCCCGCCGCCCTGCCCGACGCGCCAGAGCCGATCCCGACCGTCGGCGCCGAAGCCCTGGGCGCGCCCACTGGCCCCCTGGGCGCGATGTCGGTCAACTTCCGCCCCGGCGCGCGCGAGCTCCACTACCCCACCGCCGCCCAGGTCGGCCTGCCCGCGCGTGGGCCAACCGCCTGGCTACCGGTCATCCTCGGCTGCAACAAAGTCTGCTCCTATTGCATCGTGCCCTCGCGGCGCGGGCGCGAGCGCAGCCGCCCCGTCACCGAACTGCTCAGCGAGGCACGCCAACTGGTGGACCGCGGCGCGCGCGAGCTGACGCTACTAGGGCAGACGGTCGAAGCCTACGGGCTAGACCTCCCCGACCAGCGCGCCGACCTGGGCGACCTGATGGAACGCCTGAGCGAGATCGAAGACCTGCGGCGCATCCGCTTCATGACCTCCTATCCACGCCACATGACCGACAAGATGATCCGGCAGATGGCCGCGCTGCCCAAGGTCTGCGAGCACGTCAACATTCCCGTGCAGCATGGCGACGACGGCGTGCTCCAGCGCATGCGCCGGGGCTACACCCTCACCGAGTATCGCGCCCTGATCGAGCGACTGCGCGCGTGGTGGCCCGGCGTCTCGCTCTCCACCGATGTCATCGTCGGCTTCTGCGGCGAGACCGAAGAAGAATTCCAGCACACCCTCGACCTCCTCGACGCCATCCGCTTCGATGTCGTCCACGTCGCCGCCTACTCGCCCCGCCCTGGCACCCTCTCCCACAAGTGGGAGGATGACGTGCCGCTGGAAGAGAAGAAGCGCCGACTGCACGCCGTCGAGGAGGTCCAAGAGCGCATCGCCCGCGAACTGAATACGCCCTACACTGGGCGCACCGAGGAAGTGCTGATCGAATCCCACCAGGTCGCCGGCGGCCAGCACCAGTGGCGTGGGCGCACCCGCACCAACAAGCTCGTCTTCTTTCCCGCCGATCGCGCCGCGCGCACCGTCGGCCCAGGCGACCTCGTGCCGGTAGCGATCGCGAAGACGACAGCGTGGTCGTTGCAAGGGCAGCTTGCGACGCCGTAACATCTACGTTTGATGCCACAACAGGGCGATGGTGGCCGATGCGTCCGCGCTGGCGGCGCGCTCTCCATCGCCGCCAGCGCATCGCGGCAGGCAGACCAGGAGGATGACCAGGACATGACCCACGCCACCTATCAGCCGGAGGAGCGCGCCCGGCAGCACCGCCTGCTCACAGAACAGGCCATCTCCCAGGCGCTGACAAGCCACTGGGAGGATGCCGCGACGACCAACCGCCGGCTGCTCGAGCTGTTTCCCCGCGACCTCACCTCCTTCAACCGGCTGGGCAAGGCGCTCAGCGAGCTGGGCCAGTATGAGGAGGCCAAGCGCGCCTACACTGACGCGCTGGGAGTGGACCCAGAAAACAACATCGCCCGCAAGAACCTGGCCCGGCTGGGACAGATCAACAGCGCGGACGGCACCCCCCGCACCACCGCCGAGCGCATTGACCCACGCCTCTTCATCGAGGAGACGGGCAAGACCGGCTTCACCAAACTGGTGGATCTCGCGCCCAAGGCCGTGCTCACGCGCCTCTCCGCCGGTGAGCAAGTCTACTTGCAGCGCGAGCGCACGCTGCTCTACGTCGCCAATGCCGCGGGCGTGCGCATTGGCCGCGTCGAGCCGCGCCTGGCCAGCCGTCTCATCAAGTTCATGACCGGCGGCAACCAGTACGCTGCCGGCATCGCCGAGGTCAGCAGCACCGAGATCCGCCTCATCATCCGCGAGACTTTCCAAGATCCCAGCCAATTCGGCAAGGTCAGCTTCCCAACGCAGGCTGGCGCGGGCGAGATCGTCCGCGGCTATATCAAGGATACGATGGTGCGCCGTGAGGAAGGCGACGACGACGAGTTGGATGAGGATGGCGAGTTCAGCGACGAGGAAGAGGGCGAAGAGGGCGAAGAAGCCCGCGAGCCTGAGCTTGAAGAAGATAGTTTTAACACGACCGAGGAATAACCGCGCATAAAAGGGAGAAGCCGATGTACAAGACGAAACGTGTCGCCTGGCACAAACACCTCAAGAAAGCCAAGAAAGCCAAAGACAAGGCCCGCGCCGCACGCCAGCCACAGGCCGCGCAGTCGCGCCCCGCCAGTGCGCGGCGCCCGACCTAGCCCCCTTCCCTGAGCGCGGGCCGGGGTGGCCACAGGGCGGCAAGCATACGATGCATCCGGCTCTTCCGGCCCGCCCACGCCTGATACTCCGTTGGGGCGAGCGGTTGGAGTCTGGGACCCGCGCTCCAGGCACGGCTACGCCCGCTGGGGCCGGCATGCCAGTGAGGGGAGCGGCTGGAAGAGGGAGGCACGAACGCGGCTACACCCACTGGGGGTACGCTTGGCGCTCCGCCAACGCCGCCACCGCACCCGGTATGAGGTGGCCCGCTCGCGCGTAAAATGGCTCATGCGCGGGCTAGCTCATCATGCGCGGGCGGAACGTAGGCGACGCGGCGAGGAGCCGGTGAGCGGCAAGCCAGTGAGCGGGGGAGCCGGTGGAGGGGAGTCCGAGCATGCGTGACGCATCTAGGCCTGACGTACCCAGGCCCGACGCGCCCAAGCCCGACGCGCCGCTACTGGGCATTGATCTCGGCGGCACCACCACGCGCATCGGCATCTTCGCCTCGCCGGATGCTCCTCGCTTCACGGTGCTCGCGCGCTTCCCCACCGACGCCGACTACGGGCACGCGCTCGACCAGATCGCCCACGAGACGCGGCGCGGCATGGGCGCCGCATGGGCACAACTGGCCGGAGTCGGCGTCGCCATTGGCGCGCAGGTGGCACGCGATGGCCAGGGTGTGCTCACCTCGCCCAACCTGCCCGATTACGTCGGCAGGCCGCTGGTGGCGGATCTCGCGGCGCGGCTGGGTTGCCCGGTGCGGCTAGCCCACGACGGCGTCTGTGGCGTGCTTGCGGAGCGGCGCTTCGGCGCGCTCCTCGCCTATGAGCGCGCCGCGTACCTGACCCTCTCGACGGGCACCGGCGCGGCCATCCACCTGCGCACCGCCGCCACCGCGCTCACCATCTCCATCCAGGTCGGCCACCAACTCCTCGATGGCAATCCCCTGCCCTGCCTCTGCGGCCAGGTCGGCTGCCTAGAGACGCTCACCGGCGGGCGCCAGATCGCCCTGCGCGAGGGACGCCCGCCCGCTGAGATTGACGATCCGCTCTTCTGGGAGGGCCTAGCGCAGAAGGTAGCCCTTGGCCTAGTGAATCTAGCGCAGCTCACCCGCGTCGAGGCGGTGGCGGTCAGCGGCGGCATAGCCCTCGCCCGTCCGGCCCTGCGCCCACGCCTGCGCGAGCTAGTGAGCGCGCGCCTGCGCGACGCCACGCTGCTCGTGCTCGATGCGGCGCTGGGTGAGGACGCGCCGCTGGTCGGCGCGGCGGCGCTGCTGGCCGAGCCAGAGGAGCGCATCCTCCACTAGCGCCTGTTTCACCATGCCGCTAGGGGTGCGGCGCGTACACCATCCGGCCACACCGCGAAGAAAGCGCTACTTCTCGACGTGGGTCAGCGCGCTGACCCGCTTCGGCACCAGACGGCCAGAGGTATCTTCATCCTCCATCTGGGCCTCCTCATGGTACTCGGCATCCGTGTTGACCTTCCAGGGGTCGAAGTTCGTGCCGAGCGCGATATTCCGTGCCGCGAGCAAGGCCGTCATCATTGAGTGGTCTTGATTATTGTAGTGATGCATGCCGTTGCGCCCCACCAATTGCAGGTTAGGCAACTCCTTGGCGACGTACGCACGGATCACCGCGAGATGCTGCTTGTAGACGTCATCGTAGACCGGGTAGGCCTTGGGCTGACGCACCACCGTGCCCCACAGCACCTCGTCCGGCTTGCAGATGTTGAGTTGCCCAAGCTCTTTCCGCGCCAGTTCCACCAACATATCATCGCTCGAATCCCAGAGACCATCGCCCTCAAAGCAGAAATACTCCAACCCAAGGCAGGTCGTCTTAGCATCGGGCACCATCTCCGGACTCCAGACCTTGAAGTTCTGCATGCGCCCAACCTGCACCGAGGGATCGTGGATGTAGATCCAGTTGTCGGGGAAGAGATCTTCGCGATTGATGACGACGGCAACCGTCAAGAAATCACGGTACTTGAGCGACTCAGCCGCGTGGCGAACCTCGGCGGGGAGCGGCGGCTCACAGCTCGCCACGAGTTCGCGGATGGGCAGCGATGAGATATAGTCAGTGCCCGTCACGTCGCGCGTCTGGCGCGTGGCCTCATCGCGGACCACCACGCTGGTCACGCCGACGCCCGGTGTCTGGCGGACAGCCACCACCCGCTGGCCAAGCGCCACGGTGTTGCCCCCCGCCTCCAAAAGCGCGCGCGTGCGCTCCCACATCTGTCCTGGGCCGAAGCGTGGATAGCGGAATTGATCAATGAGCGTCTTGATGACCGCGCCGCGATCCTTCTTCTTGCGCTGTGGCATGAGCGCGCTCTTGATCGCCTGGCCGAGATCCAACCCCTTGATGCGCTGAGCGGCCCAATCCGCCGAAAGCTCACTGGTGCTGATGCCCCAGACCTTCTCCGTATACGTCTTGAAGAAGATGCTGAAGAGGCGATAGCCGAACTGGTTCGAGACCCATGCTTCAAGCGTCTTGGGATCTTTGGTGGGATGCAGGCGCGCCCAGACGTAGCTGCTCATGCAGCGCACGGTCTCGATCGGCCCCATGTTGAAGAGGGCATTGGCGGCCCGCAATGGGTAATCGAAATACTTGCCCTTGTAGTAGATGCGCGAGAGCCGTCCGCGCGTGATCAACTCATCGCCCAATATCTCAGTCCAGAGGTCCTCGACCTCCTGGCTCTTGCTGAAAAAGCGGTGTCCACCAATATCGAAACGATAGCCACGGCATTCTTCCGTGCGCGAGATGCCACCCACCCGCCGCGAATCCTTCTCCAGCACGGTGACGGACACATGG
>JADMIN010000731.1 GCA_015478575.1 Ktedonobacterales bacterium
CGCTCGGCGTCACTCTCAGGCCGCGCTAGGCCGAGCACATACTCGGCATTATCCGCCAATAACTTGGGGGCAACCGCCACGGTGCGCTTGCGATCAGGCACAAGTAGGCGGATGCCGCGCTGGTCCCTCGCCGCCTCGCCCGCGACATGATGCACGTAGCCGCGATAACGTCCGGCTTCGTCGAGCAGGAGTAAGTAGCGGATTGGCACCCGCTGATACATCGCCGGCGGCAGGTCGTCGAGTCGCTCGGCATACTCACGCAATCGCTGCAGCAGCATCGCTAGCCCGCCTTCCTATAGAGCGCGGGCGGTATGCGCAGGATGCCGCCCTCCAGTTGCGCGCGGAAGAAGCGTGGTTGCCCACGACCGTTGCCATTGGGCGCGTAGTCCAGATCGAAGAGCATCATCCCGAGATCCTCATTCACGTCCCAGACAGGCTCGCCACCATCTGGCAGCGCGAAATGCGCCGAGAACTCGCGGCAGCCCAGGTAAGGCATCGTGTGGCACTGCCCGCGCTCCGCCCGCCGACGGAACTGGTCGCGATACTTGGCCGGATCCTCTGGCACATCCGGCCGCAACGCGACATCCGCGGCGATGATGTAGGCCACATCACGCAATGCCAGCGTGTGGCGCTGCGTGCGGTCCTCGTCGGCACAATAGCCGCCGCCCTGTTGCGCCCATTGACGAGCGGTACGGTAGACTGCTCGGCTTTTTACCTCATTACGGAGGATGGAGAAGAAACGAATAGGGCGTAGCACGCGGATCTCGCGCACGTGCCACTGGAACTCGGGCTTCCAAAAGATCGCCTCTAGCACGCCCCGCGCGGCTGATGGGGTCATCACCTCATAGCTCACCCGTTCTACTTTCATCTCTGGCCTGGTGAAACAGGCGAGGTCGCCCCAGACCCTCACTTCAATCGGGAAATAGGCCATACATCCCCCTTTCACTTACTGCCTGATTTACTGAATCAGGCGCTCTACGTCCAGCGGCCCCTCCAGCACGATGCCGGAGATCGGATCATAGCGTCCATACCACTCGTACAGGCCCGGCATGACCTCCCTGGCCAGCCCTCGCCGTTCCGCCTGCTCGACCACCCACCCACTCAGGCTCACGATATACGGGTGCAGCGCGCGCAAGAGATGACGCGCATTCGACCGTTGCTCGCGCAGGGCATCGAGCAATTGCTGAGCGCGCTCCTCATGCCCGCCCTCGCGCCAGAGCACGACGACTGGGGTGGTCGTGTCCTCGATCATGCGGAAACACCGCGCCACTTCGGGGTAGTCCAGTTGCTCGCGCAGGGCCTGAATGCCAGGCGTATCAGGGTCAATATTGCGATACCAGGCCTCGAAGTAGCGACGGTAGATGGCAGGATCGTGGAAATCGAAATGCTCGTTTTGGAGCATCAGGCGCGTGATGTCTGTGGCCGCGCGATAGGGACCTGTCGGTAGTTTCCCCTCCTCTGGCTCGAAGATGATCATGCGGCCAACGGGTAGTTTCCCCTCACGGTTGCAGCGTCCCGCGGCTTGCACAATGCGGTCGAGCGGGCCAAGCGCGCGCAGCACGAGCGGGAAATCAACATCCACGCCCGCCTCGATCACCTGCGTCGAGACCAGACGGCATGGCTCGCCCGCAACGAGGCGACGGCGCACCTGCTCCAGCACGGCC
>JADMIN010000732.1 GCA_015478575.1 Ktedonobacterales bacterium
CCCAGCGGCATCAGCGTCGCCAGCACGCGGGCCAGGTCCAGCTCCACCTCGACGTTATCCAGCAGCACCAGCGCGGGGGCGGGCGGGCGCTCGCTGGTGGGGGGGCGCAGCCGCTCACGCAGGGCACGCTCGCGCAGCGCGGCGGCCTCCTCGTCATCGCGCGCGCGGGCCAGCGCCTCTGGAGGGAGCGCGGCGTCCCAGTCGGCCAGCAGTTGATCGTAGATCCAGCCGAGGCCGGGCAGCCCTGCGCGGGTGTCGCAGCGCACCCACGTGATGCCACCAGGGAAGGCGCCATCCTCCGCGGCCAACAGGCGCAGCGCCTCCGCGGCCAGGGCGGACTTGCCCACGCCCGCCATGCCCGAGACGGCGGCGGAGAGGCCCACGCTCTGGCCATCGCGCAGCCGCGCGCGCAGATCGGCCAACTCGCGCTCGCGCCCGACGAAATCGGCCACGGAGGTGGGCACATTGCGCGGCGCGCGCGGCGCGGTGGGGTGCTCCTGGAGCCACTGGCTCAGCGCGCGGATCACCGCCCGCTCCAAATCCGCTGGCGTGGTGAACATGGCTACCGTCCGCTCGCGCATCACCTCGTCACGAAAGGCCACGAGCGCCTCACGGTGCTCTGGGTCGCGTAGCGCGCTGGGGAAGAGGTCTTCGCGCTCGTCGGTCTCAGGGGCCGCCAAGAAGACCAGCCGCAGTTTGCCCAGCGCCTTGGCCTCGGCATATTCCAGATGGGTGATGGAGCGCGTCTCGCCCTCTGGCACGGTGCCATAGCGCCAGGCGACGACGAGCAGATAGACATCGCCCGCGGCCACCTCGGCGGTCGCGACGGTCTGGGGGTCGCCATCTCGCGCGCCGAAATCTTCCATCATCAGCGGGTGCTGGCGCAGCACCTCGATGGCGTTGCGCACGGCGGCGCGGTGCGGAAGGAGATCCACCGCCGTCGAGCTAACGAAGATATCGTAGAACTTGCGCGCCTGGCCGCTCGTGCTGGTGCTGGTGCCCATGTCGCCCGCCTGCCTCTCCGCCTAAACGTTCGTCCGCTCCCTGGCAGGGTATCGCAGATGTGGTGCGCTGTCAAGCGGTGCGGAGAAGCGCGGTGGGGAGCGGGGGCGCTATCAGCACGGCGATGCCACCCCACCGGGGATCAGGGCGCCCCCTCGGTGGGGCCTAGCGAGCACAGTGGCCCCTGCCCAGGGCAGGGGATGGGGTCATTCGACCGCGGGAACGGGGATGCAGCCGACGGAGAGGCGCACGAAGTCATCCGAGTAGCCGAAGGCACTGCCCGGCACGCCCGCGATGCCGGTCTGGTTGAAGAGTGAGAAGACATCCTCGCCGGGGTTGAGCTGGCTCCAGTTATAGACCGTGCCGCCGTCATCCAGATTGATGTGCGCGAAGAGGCCATGCTCGGCATTCAGGTGTTCGAGCTGGCGCGCCAGTCGGCGGCGGCGGTGGCGATAGAGCGCGCGGATACGCTGCTCGATCTCCGGGTGCTGGGTGAAGAGTCGCACATAGGCCATATAGCGCAACTGCCAATCGGCGGGCAACGAGGCCATGCTATTCGTCCAGCCGACGCCGACGCGCGCCGCCAGCTCTGGCGAGCCGAAGCCCACCCAGCCACAGCGGTCGCCGGTCAGGGTGTGGGTCTTGGAGAAGCTGTTGAAGAG
>JADMIN010000733.1 GCA_015478575.1 Ktedonobacterales bacterium
CCCCTGCGCAGACGGCGTGAGCGCGCCGCCGCGGAAACGAGCGACGGGAGACGCTGGGCGCTTCTCCTCAGATCAGCCACCATCAGGAGTGCCCGCCATGCCCGCGCAAACACGTGATATACAGACGCAGCCACGGTATGGTATCCTAGGCGGGACCTTTGATCCGCCGCACATGGGGCACCTCGTGCTCGCGCAGGAGGCCTACGCGCGGCTGGGGCTGGATCGCGTGTGGTTTGTGCCCGCGGGCGCGCCGCCTCACAAATCTGGCCACACGATCAGCGCCGTGGACCACCGCCGCGCAATGGTGGAGCGCGCCATCGCCGGTGATGCGCGGTTCGCGCTCTGCGCCATCGAGTTGGAGCGTGCCGGACCATCGTATACCAGTGACACGTTGGGGCTGCTGCGCGAGCGGTGGGGAGCGGCGGCGGAGATCTGCCTGATTGTTGGGTGGGATATGCTCATCTCGCTGCCCACCTGGCACGATGCGGCGGGTGTGGTGGCCAAGGCTGATCGGTTGGTCGCGGCGCACCGCCCAGGCGTGGCGGTGGATGAGCGCGAGCTTGAACACGTGGAGGCGGAGTTGCCAGGAGTGCGTGAGAAGCTGCGGCTGATCACCGCGCCACAGTTGGACTTGGCGGCGACGGCAATTCGTGAGCGCGTGGCATTGGCCTTGCCTATCAGGTATCTGGTGCCTGAGGGTGTGCGCCACTATATCGAACGGCACGCACTCTATCGCGCGCCCTCAGGCACGCCCGAGACGGCAAAGCACGCAAAGGGTGAAACGCCGTGATGAAGTACGCTGATCTCGGCCTCAATGACCGGGTCCGCTTGCGCAAGCCGCACCCGTGCGGCAGCTATGAATGGCGTATCGTGCGCCTAGGAGCGGACATCGGGCTGAAGTGTGAGCGATGCGGACGCCGCGTCCTCTTGTCGCGCAGCGAGGTGGAAAAGCGCATAAAGCAGATCATCAGCCGGGGTGCGGATGGGCCGCCACCAACCGGGCAAGCAGCAGAGTGAGCATGCGACACGATGGCTAAAGTCCGCAATATCGGCGACTCGTCGGATCAGCACAACGAGCAATCTGAGAATGCGCGCACGCACGCGACGCGCGCTGAGCAACTGCGTGCCCAGACCGCGCAAGCGGCCGCCAACGAGTTGACCGCGCTGCCCACCGGGGGCCAGGCCACGCGGGTCGGTGGCATGCCCATTAGCGATCAGCCGACCAATCCACGGCTGAGTACCATGAAACGGTCACGCGGCTTCACCTCGGTGTTGCACAATCGCTACTTTCTGCGGCTCTGGATGGCGCAGTTGATCTCACAGACGGCCCTCAACGCCGCCAATTTTGGCCTCATCATCCTCATCCAGACGCAGGTGAAGAGCTTCACCGCGACCAGCGGCGCCATTGTGATGTTTAGCCTGCCAGCACTGATCTTCGGCGCGCCCGCCGGTGTGTTGGTTGATCGTCTAGACCGGCGGACGGTGCTCTGGGTCAGCAACCTGCTGCGGGCTATCGTCTCGGGTCTCTTTGTGCTTTCCCTTCTCGCCGATCAATCAGCGCTCATCCAAGCTTACGCTCTCGCCTTCCTGCTCGCCACCATCAGTCAATTCTTCGCGCCCGCGGAGGGCGCGTCAATTCCGCTCCTCGTCCACCCTGACG
>JADMIN010000734.1 GCA_015478575.1 Ktedonobacterales bacterium
GTGCTATTGCGGGCGCTCCAGCGGGTACGAGAAAAAGGGGTTGGTCTGTCCCAATTGCGGCGTGGAGGTCATCCGCTCGGATGTGCGCAGGGAGCGTTTCGGACATATAGAGCTGGCCGCCCCCGTTGCCCACATCTGGTACGCCCGCGGCGCGCCGAGCTACCTGGCTATGTTGCTGGACGTCTCTCCGCGCAAACTGGTGGGCGTGCTGTACTTTTCCGCATATGTCATCACCTACGTGGATGAGGAGGGCCGCAGGCAAGCGCTCGCGCGCGTGGCAGAGGACCTGGCGGCGCTCCCTGCTCCCATGCCCGCAGAGGCAAGAGGCAGCGCCAGGCGGGGCAAACGCCGAACGGCCACCGATGAGCCGAGCGCCGCCACGCGCTCGGCCGAGTACCGCGAGATAGAGGCGCACCGCGAACGCGAGCTCAGGGCGTCCAACGCCGCGGAGAGCGATACGCTGGCCCAGCTGCGCGAGTGGATGGGGCGCGAAACGGAGGAGGACATCCTCTTTGCCCCGACCGAGGAGGTGATCGTGAAGGGCGGGCAGTGCGTCAAGCCGCTCCACCTGGCAACCCTCGAGCGGGTGTGCGATGCGTGGCGCAACGCCATTGCGGAGCAGGCGCACACGTCCGTGGCACTCCTCGAAGAGGGGGAGCGCGAAAGCTCCGGGCCGCTGGGCGAAGATGTCGGGGGCGCGCCCGCCGCCGAGAGCATGCAGGGTGAAGACCTGCGCAGGCAAGCGCTGGCGCAGTTGCAACGTGACCTGGAGAGCCTGCAGCTCAAGGCGCTGCTCAGCGAAAAGGACTACTGGCAGCTCAGGGGAAGCTGCGGGCAGCTCTTTCGGGCCGGAATGGGGGCCGCGGCGGTGCTGGAGCTGCTCGCGGGTCTCGATCTCGATCGGCTGGCCGGGGATTTGCGCGCGCAGGTACCACGTTCGAGCGGTCAAACGCTTCAGAAAGTCACGCAGCGTCTGCGCCTGGTGGAAGCGTTCCGCAAAGCTTCGATCTCGCCTGAACGGATGATCCTCACCGTTCTGCCAGTCATCCCACCCGCGCTCCGCCCGGTCGTGCAGCTGGACGGAGGCAGGCTCGCCTCCAGCGACTTGAACGACCTGTACCTGCGGGTCATCGCGCGCAACGACCGGCTCAAGGCGCTGCAGAGAGCCGATGCTCCTGCGGTGATCATGCGCAACGAGCACCGGCTCCTCCAGGAGGCCGTGGATTCGCTGTTCGACAACGGGCGCGGGAGCCGTGCCGCGCTGGGCGGTGGGGCCACGGGACTCCACCGCCGGAAGAGCCTGGCCGCCATGCTCAGGGGGAAGCAGGGCCGCTTCCGCGAGAACTTACTCGGGAAGCGCGTGGACTACTCCGGCCGCTCCGTCATTGTGGTCGGGCCCGAACTGAGGCTTCACCAGTGTGGTCTCCCCAAAACGATGGCGCTCGAACTCTTCAAGCCCTTCGTCCTGCACGCCCTGGTGGAGCACCACTTCTGCGCCAATACCAAGAGCGCGAAGCGCTTCATCGAGCGCAGGACGCCCGAGGTGTGGGATGTTCTGGAAGAGGTGATCCAAGGCCACCCCGTCCTGCTAAACCGCGCGCCGACGCTGCACCGCCTGGGCATTCTGGCATTCGAGGTCGTGCTGGTGGAGGGCAGCGC
>JADMIN010000735.1 GCA_015478575.1 Ktedonobacterales bacterium
ACAGAGCGTCACCAGTGGAGGCACGACGACAACGACGACCTCTGTCGGGGTCTACGAGGAGGTGAGCAGCGTCAGCGGTGGGGCAGTTCACCAGCGCCGACACGACGCGGCGGGCGGCCTCAACCGCTACGCCTACGTGGGGGGCAACCCGGAGACGCGCACTGATCCCAGCGGGCACCGCGCGATCACGATGGAGGGAGGATCAGACGGCATCAAGGGTGGGGGGCCGCGGCCCTGCACCTCCAACTGTGGGGGGCCGACCGTCGTCGGCACGCCGCCTTGCACCGCCAACTGTGGGGGCGGTACGCCGCCTGGCGGTGGCACGCCACCGAAGCCCATCATCAAGACGCCGCCGCGCACGACTGGCGCGCTCGTCGGGTTCAGCAGCAGCGACGCCAGCGGGGGCGGCGGTTGCACCGAGGTGAAGGGCCAACCCACCTGTGAGCAGATCGCCACCGCGCGGGGGATTGCCAGTGACTACGCTGACAATATGAATCAACTTGCCGACAGCATTGGGATTGGACCATCAGCTAAGATCCTAGCTGATTGGTTCGGCGTGAACGCCGAGACGCCCATCATCGGGTGGTTTGTAGGTACATTTGCCGGTCTTGCTGGTCCAGCTATAGCGGCATTGACCGTATTGCTCGCGGCAATCGCGTTAGAGGCGTTCCTACTCAACAAGCTCTTCTGGTGGCAAGCCACCAAGTGGAACGATGACATGTGGCGGAGCCGCATTGCCTTCGGAGCCTGGGTAGGCATGGTCGCAGGCGTTGTCACGCTGGCCGATGGGGCGATAGCCACTGCGCTCGCCGCGCTTGTTGTTATTGTCGGGGGTGGACCAGAGGATCTGGCGGGTGATATCGTGGCTGGCATCGCAGCTTTTTCAGGTGCGGCCCTGAACACCGTGTTTTTTGGCCTCACGGCCATGCAGACGTTTGGGGCGGAGCAGCAGGCGCTGTATCCGGGGAAGACTCCCTCGCGGTAGGCTCCGTAGCGCGGCTCCGTGCGGTGGGGGCCGGCGTTCTCCTGGGGGGGGCTGGCCGCCGTCGGTCGTACGATGGCTCCGGCTCCTTCCCTGACCACTGACCTTGACCACCAGCCCTGAGAAACGACCCGGTGGACGCGAGCGCGGCACGGGGGCCGACCGCCGTGCCAGCGTCCAGCAGGAGGGGAAGCGCACATGCTGCAGGAAACCATACACCTCATTGTTAGCATCCTCTTGACGGCGATGGGACTACTGCTCATTGCCAAGACTACCCGAGCGGCCTGGGCGCGGAGGCGCCCTCGGCGGGACGGCACCGCTCCCGTATCCAGGCCCATCGGATTACGCAGTGGCTGGAAAAACCTGGTGTTAGGGATTATGATCGTCCTCCTGGGCGTTAGCTATGGGCTCGAACTCGTGCCCGCATTCACAGACTGGGCAAATCTGCTGAGCATACCAAGTTTCGTCTTAGCTATGGTCTTGTTCGTCGTATGGTCTCTAAAAGACACTTCGGCCCGCTGAGCCGTGTGGCCCACCCCGAGCGGAAGCCCGTGGCGAGCAATGGCTACAGCGCGCAGTAGGACGCGGCGGGGGGCATGACCTGTCGAGCGCTGGATACCTCCACCACCTGCGCGGGAGGAAGCCCCACCGGGCAGGCGCTGGGCTATGATGCGT
>JADMIN010000045.1 GCA_015478575.1 Ktedonobacterales bacterium
ACGAGGATGGACGCGGCGAGTTGCTCAACGGGCGCCTGGATTATGACAACGCGGATAATGTCGCCCGATTCTTGCTCGCCTCTGGGTTGGGCGTGCCAAGGTATGATCCTCGCACGCTCGCGAAAGGGCTACGGCTGCTTCCTGGCGATCCCGCCGCGCGTATGGCTCCCTCCGCTGAGGGGCACGACACCCATGTGGTTGAGGCCAAAGGCGCGCGGGTCTATCTGGCGCGGACGGCGGAGGGAGCGGCACGCGCATGGCAAGCCGACCGTGCCACGGTCTATACCTACCTGCACGCGGGGCATACGAATCTCGCCTTGCATGCGATGCTGCGCAAGGCCGTTGATCTGGCCATGAGCACGGACGCGCTCCCCCCCGCTTTCCTCGATATGACGGATAGGGCGGCGCTCCATCTGCTGCGCGGCGTAGCGGAGGGCGGAGTGGCGCGGCTCGTTGAGCGTGTCTGCCAGGGCCAGCCGTATGCCTGCGTGTGGGAGGCCGAGTTGCCGCGAGAAGTGCCAGACCACACTCCCTGGCGCCGCCACCCTGAGTGGCGCGTGCGCCGAGCGCTGGAGGCCCACCTGGCCGCGGAGGCGGCGCTCGCGCCGCATGAAGTCATCGTCGAGGCCATCACCTCATCCGCGCGGCGCGCCCTGCCGCCGATTGCCCCGCCGAGCCACCCTGGCGCCCTGGTCTGGGATGAGGTGCCCAGCGATGCCCAGCGGATCCTCCATGTCTTCGCGCCAGCCGAGATCGCGCGAGACTACACGCGGCGTCTGCGCATGGCGGCTGAGCGCCACTTCACGCGGTTGGGCGCCCTTCCCCGCGCCGATGTCGGCTAAAGACCGATATCAGCTAAAGACCGATATCAGCTAAAGACCGATATCAGCTAACGCATCATGGCGCTCACTCCCCTGGTTTTGGCATGGTGAAGGGTGGCGCCGGCAGCCGATGCAGAAACGCGGCGCTGCGCCGCAGGCGCTCCGCCACGTCAGGCGGCACCGAGCGACCGCCTAGGGGCGTTGGGTGAATGCCCGGCCCGTGGTAGTCCGATCCGCCCGTGGGAATCAACCCATATTCGCTCGCGAGATCCGTGAGCCGCTCCACAGTCCCCTCATCGTAGGGACCATAATAGCATTCCAACCCTTGCAGGCCACCGATCACCAACTCCGGCAAGACCTGCTCCTCCAAGCCGCTAATCTTGGCTGGATGCGCCAGCACCGAGATGCCGCGGGCGCTACGAATCAGGCGCACCGCATTCGCGGGCGAGAGCTTAAAGCGCGGCACATAGCCCGGCTGGCCAGGGCTGAGGTAGCGGTCGAACGCCTCCTGTATGCTCGTGGCATACCCCTGCTCGATCAGCGCCTGCGCAACATGCGGTCGGCCAACGGAGCCATGCGCCAGCGCGCGCACCCGTTCCCACTGAATATCTAGCCCCTCGGCGCGCAGCCGCTCGACCATCCGCTCCCCCCGCCGCTCGCGCGCGTCACGCAGGAAGCGCAGATGCGCCTGAAAATCTGGGCGCTCCCACTCGATGTAATAGCCGAGCACGTGGGCCTCGCCGCTACGATTCGGCAGTTCCGTGTTGACCTCGATGCCAGGGATGACCGTGACGCCAAGCCGCTTGCCCGCACTCTGCGCCTGGGCGATACCCTCGGTCGAATCGTGATCGGTGAGCGCGATCAGGTCCAGACCAACCTCATGCGCCAGCCGCACCAGCTCGGTCGGCGTCGAGAGGCCATCCGACGCGGTGGAGTGCGTGTGCAGGTCAATGCTGGTCGGCTCGGGCGGTGTGCTGCTGCTCATTTGGCGTAGTCCACAACGCGCGTCTCACGGACGACGCAGACTCTGATCTGGCCAGGATAATCCATATTTTCCTCGATCTTGCGGGCCACATCATTCGCGAGTTGTGATGCGGCCACCTCATCCACTTCCTCTGGCTTGACGATGATACGCACTTCGCGCCCCGCCTGGATGGCAAAGGACTTCTCCACGCCTTTGAACGAATTCGCGATGCTCTCCAGCGCTTCCAGCCGCTTGATGTAGAGGTCAATCGTCTCGCGCCGCGCACCCGGCCGCGCCGCCGAGATGGCATCCGCCGCCTGCACGATAGCCGCTTCGAGCGATTGCGGCTCCGTCTCGGTCGCGTGGTGGGCGACGATGGCATGAATGACCTTTGGCGAACGGTTGAAACGGCGAGCGATCTCGCCGCTAATCAAGTGATGCGGTCCCTCGACCTCCTGGTCAATCGCCTTGCCCAGGTCATGCAACAACCCCGCCATCTTGCAAACATTCACGTCGGCCCCCAACTCCGCGGCGATGGTGGCCGCGAGAACGGAGACCTCGATGGAGTGGTTGAGGACGTTCTGGCCATAGCTCGTGCGGAAGTGCAGCCGCCCCAAGAGCTTCACCAGCTCAAGCGGAACATTCGTGATGTTCGCTTCCATGCAGGCGCGTTCGCCCTCTTCCAGGACGACCTGTTCCACCTCCTGCTGGGCTTTGGCCACCATCTCCTCGATGCGCGCGGGGTGGATGCGCCCATCGAGAATCAGTTTCGTCAGGGCGATGCGCGCGATCTCGCGCCGCACGGGATCGAAGGCCGAAAGGATGACGGAATCGGGCGTATCATCAATGACGAGATCCACTCCGGTGGCACTCTCAAGCGCGCGGATGTTGCGCCCCTCGCGGCCAATGATGCGCCCCTTCATCTCATCGTTGGGGAGGGGGACCACCGAGATGGTGATATCAGAGACCTGATCTGAAGCACACCGCTGGATGGCCAGCGTGATGATCTCACGCGCTTTCGCCTCGGCCTCCTCGCGGGCGCGCGTCTCGATCTCGCGCGCCAGCAGCGTGGCTTGGCGGCGCGCGACATCCTCGGCGGCGTGGATCAACTCGGCGCGCGCATCCTCGATGCTCATACCCGCGACACGTTCCAACTCGGTCATCCGCTGCTGGCGGAGCGTCTCGATGGAGGCGCGTTGCCGCTCCAGTTCCTCGCCACGTTGGGCTAGCCCCCGCTCTTGGCGCTCCAGACCTTCGATCTTGCGTTCGAGTGCTTCCTCCTTCTGCTGAAGCCGCGACTCCTGCTGTTTCAGTTCCTGCCGCCGTTCGCGCGCTTCCGTCTCAAGCGCGGCGCGCACTCTCGCGGCCTCAACAGTGTTCTCGCGGAGTGCGTCGCGCTGCTGCTCCTGGAGCTCCAAGAGCCGCGCTTCAGCTTTCTCCCGCGTTTGGCGGATGTGCTCCTCAAAGCGGAGCTGCGATTCCTGGCGGCCATCTCTTCGTCCGAAAAAGTATCCGCCAACCGCCGCCGCGATGGCCAAGACGATCACGATGATCGTAACGGGATTCACGTATGGGTACCTCCATGAGGCTCTATGGTTGGTGTGGGGAGGCAAAGCGCATGCGGCGCCGTGCTCATCCGCACACACAAGTCTATTCAACGGACCGGCTGTTTACATCACTATATAGAGTGGAGTATCACAGTGTCAAGCGGCCTGCGACGAGGCCGTCAGCGCGATGCGCTGGAACCCGATGCGCTGGAACCCGATGCGCTGGAACCCGATGCGCTGGAACGGCTGGAGCGCCAACGGTGGGTTGCTAGCTGCGCGCATGGTATACTGCATGCGCCTGACGCGCGGCGAGACGCGCAAGCGAGAGGAGATCCACAGCATGTCACCACCGCCATCGGGAGCATCCCAGTCCCCCGCGCCCAGCCCAGCACAACTCACCTGGCTCAAGAGCCTTATCCGCGCCGTCCCCGATTATCCCCAGCCCGGCATTCTCTTCCGTGATATCACGCCGCTGCTCCAGAACGCGACGGCCCTGCGTCTGGTGATAGATCTGCTGGCGGCGCGCTACCGCGCGGCTCAAATTGATTACGTGGTCGGCATCGAGTCGCGCGGCTTCATCTTTGGCACACCGCTCGCCTACCTGCTCGACACCGGCTTTGTCCCGGTGCGCAAGCAAGGAAAGCTCCCCGCGAAGACCATCTCGCTCGCCTATGATCTGGAGTATGGCTCCAACACGCTGGAGATGCATCGCGATGCCGTACGCCCAGGCCAGCGCGTGCTGATCATTGATGACCTGCTGGCGACCGGCGGCACGACGGCGGCCACCGTGCGGCTGGTGGAGAGCCTGGGCGCGCATGTGGTCGCGCTGGCCTTCCTGATCGAACTGGAGGCCCTAGAAGGGCGGCAACGCCTGCCTGGCCGCGAGGTCTTCGCGCTGCTCACCTTCTGAACGGGCGATCTGATGGGCCAGCGCGGTTCCTCGCCGCGCTGGCAAGCATACGAGCCAGGCCTGCTTCAGCGCATGCCTCAGCCCACCGCATGACGCGGGCACCCAGCATGAGGAGGGCACATGGCGATCTTGGTGCATCCCGCGCGCGCCACCCGCGATTGGCTTCCCGCGGGCGTGGGCCGTGGCGAGCGGATGTATCACGTGCTCTCTGACATCATCGGCCCACACGGCAGCCAGGAACTGCGCCTGTTCGTCGCGCGGTGCGGCATACAGCGGCGCTGGGTGCAGTTCCCCGGCAGTTACCGCGAGCACTATGACGCGCCCCCCCACGCCGCGGAATGCCTCCTGCGTCATGGTGCCCGGTTGGCGAGCAACCGCGAGATTGGGACGCTGCTCCGCGCCAAGCGCAACGCCGATCGCGGCGCCGATCGCTAGGCGCTGCCGGTCCGCGCCAGCGCCTCCACTCGGTCGGAGAAGTGGCACGCGGCGTAGTGGCCCTGGCCAGTCTTATCCACGAGCGGCGGCTCCACCTCCGAGCAAATCGGCTGCGCGAGCGGGCAGCGCGTGTGGAAGCGACAGCCGCTCGGCACATTGACGGGGCTGGGCAGGTCGCCACGCAGGATGATGCGTTTGCGCTGCTTCTCGACCCGCGGATTGGGAATAGGAATAGCGGAGAGCAGCGAGACGGTGTAGGGGTGCAGGGGCATCTGATAGATGCCATTGCGGTCCGAGATCTCCATGATCTTGCCCAAATACATGACGGCGATGCGGGGCGAGACGTGCCGGACCACGCTGAGATCGTGGGAGATGAACAGATAGGTGAGGCCCATCTGTTCTTGCAGGCGCTGCATCAGGTTGATGATCTGTGCTCGAATCGAAACATCGAGGGCGCTCACTGGCTCATCGGCGATGATAAAATCTGGCTCCGTGCTGATCGCGCGGGCGATGGCGATGCGCTGGCGCTGACCGCCGCTGAACTCGTGGGGATAGCGGTCAATGAACCGCGGATTCAATCCCACCTTGGTCAGGAGGTCCTCCGTTCGCTGGCGTATTTCTCGCCGATTACCCGTCCGGTGGATAAACATCGGCTCGGCGATCAAGCTGCCAACGGTGAAGCGCGGGTTGAGCGAGGCATAGGGATCTTGGAAGATCATCTGCACGCGACGGCGCACCCCGCGCAACTGCGAGCTTTCAAGCGTGGCCAGATCCTCGTTCTCGAAATACATGTGCCCGCTCGTCGGCCGATAGAGACGCACGATGCAGCGCCCAATCGTGGATTTACCTGAGCCACTCTCCCCCACCAATCCAAGCGTCTGCCCACGTGGGATGGAAAGCGAGACACCATCCACCGCGCGCACAGCGCCGATCCTGCGCTGGATGATGATGCCCTGCGTGATGGGAAAGTGCATCACGAGATCTTCGACGCGAAGCAGCGCATCCGTCGTGCTGGGCGCTGGTGCCGCCGCGGGTACCGCCATAGAATTATCCCCTCTCCCGAAGTGGAGTCTGTCACCATCCGCCATCACTACCGCCCAGACCCCGGGTCTCTTGGCAGGTCTATCACTGAGGGACGCTGCCTATTCTGCCCGTGCTCTCGCGCACAGGGATGAAGCCCCGTGCCGCCGCGCGCGCCAGATCCACCGGGTCCGTCACATCCACCCAGCAGGCGCTGCGATGGTTCGGGCCGACCAAGACCTCAGGCGGATAGGTCTTGCACTTGGGCAGCACGAACGGGCACCGTGGCTGGAATGGGCAGCCCTCAATAGGATGCAACTGATCCGGCGGGCTGCCGGGGATGGTCTGGAGCGTGCCGATGGTCGGCTCATCGAGATGCGGGATGGAGCCGAGCAGGCCCAGCGTATACGGATGCCTGGGGTTAGCGAACAACTCATCCGTCGGCGCCGATTCAGCGATATAGCCAGCATACATGACGTTAATGCGGTCGGTGATGCCCGCGACCACGCCCAGGTCATGGGTAATGAGAATGACCGACGTATTCAGATCACGCCGCAGTCGCCCAATCAACTCCAGGATCTGCGCCTGGACCGTCACATCCAACGCGGTCGTCGGCTCGTCGGCGATCAAGAGCTTGGGGTTGGCGGCGATGGCGATGGCGATCATCACGCGCTGGCGCATCCCGCCGCTGAACTGGTGCGGATACCCCCTCAGACGCCGCGCCGCGTCGGGAATGCCCACCGCCTCCAGCAGCTCGCGCGCGCGGTTGCGCGCCTGCGAGCGCCGCAGCCCCAAGTGCAACTGGAGTGGCTCGATCAACTGGCGTTCGATCGTGAGGACGGGATTCAGGCTCGTCATCGGATCCTGGAAGATCATCGCGATATCGCCGCCCCGCACCTTGCGCATCTGCGATTCCGGCAACTCCAGCAGATCCTTCCCTTCGAAGAGAATCTCTCCATCGGGAATCTCGGCGGGCGGCGTCGGCAACAGGCGCATCACGGCGAGTGAGGTGACGCTCTTACCTGAGCCACTCTCCCCGACGATGCCGAGCGCCTCGCCCTCATCCACATGAAAGGAGACACCCTCCACCGCGTGGATGGGACCTTCGCGTGTCTTAAACTGGACCTTGAGATTTTTGACTTCAAGCAGCTTGGCCAACGGCGCCACCTCTCATGCCATCCACTATCCAACGTCTCTTGACCTAGCGCTGCGTCATGTACGGATCCAGCGCGTCGCGCAGCCCATCGCCCATGAGATTGAAGCTCAACACCGTGAACAGAATAGCAAATCCTGGCAGGTAGAGCAGCAGCGGCAGGGTGGTGATGTACGACCGCGAGTCATCCAGCATGGTGCCCCAACTAGAGGTCGGCGGCCGGATGCCATAGTTGAAGAAGCTGAGGACCGACTCAGTGATGATGGCATCACCGACGACGAGCGTCGCCGCGACGATGATCGGGCCAGCGGCATTCGGCAGAATGTGGCGCAGAATCAGGCGGATGTCGCCCGCTCCGAGCGTTCTAGCCGCTAGCAGAAATTCTCGCTCTTTCAGCGAGAGAAACTCACCGCGCACGATACGCGCGACGACTGGCCATTCAAAGAAGGCGATCAAAATGACGATGCTGAAGATACTGCCATCGGAGAACGCGACCGAGAGCACGAGCAGCACGAGCAGCAGCGGCACCGAGAGGAACGCATCGGTCACCCGCATCATCGCCGTATCCACCCAGCCACCATAGAAGCCAGCTAACGCCCCGACGCTCACCCCAATCACAATGGCGACCAACGCCGTGGCGACCCCGACCAGCAGTGAGACGCGCCCACCGAAGAGCAGGCGCGCCAACTCATCTCGCCCCACCTCATCCGTGCCGAGCGGATGGCCCGGGATCGGCCCGCTTAAAATGAGGAACGGGTTGGTGTCCGTCGCCGGATCGAATGTCGCCGTCTGCCGCGTGATGATAGGAGCGAGGATGGCGAGGAGCGCGATCACCACGATGATGAGGAAGCCCGCCACCGAGACGCGGTTGCGCACAAAGCGCTCAACAATGATGCGGAACTGACTCTTGCGCTTGCGTGCGAGTTCCGGCGTCAGCTCGATCGTGTCGAGCGGCGCGAGCGTTGGCTCGGGTGCGATTGTGTCCATAGCGTGAAGCCCCTTTCAGGTCTACCAATCGCCTATGAGTAGCGGATGCGCGGATCAATCACGGCGTACAGCACATCGGCCACCAAGTTGAAGAGGATGACACTCGCCGATCCCATGACCAAGAAGGCCAGCAGGACCGGATAATCAGGAAGGTCCAGCGATTGGAAGAAGAGGCTGCCTAACCCAGGCCAGGCAAACACATTTTCCGTGATGACCGCGCCACCCGCGATGCCACCGAAGCTGAGGGCGACGACCGTCACCAGAGGAATCAAGGCATTGCGCAGCGCATGACGAAAGAAGACCGTCCGCGCGCCCAGCCCTTTCGCGCGCGCGGTGCGGATGTAATCCTGCTTGATGACATCCAGCATACTCGAACGCAGGTAACGGCTCCACGCGGCGATGAAGAGCAGCGAGAGCACGATCGTAGGTAAGACGAGGTGGACCGCGCGATCCTCGAATAACTCCAGCGAGGTAAAGCCAGTGGTGTCATTCGCCGCGATACCATAGACCGGCAAGATCCGGAGTTGCACGCCGAAAAACTCTTGCAGAATCAAGGCGAACCAAAAGAGCGGCATTGAGATGCCAGCATATGCCCCGATCGTTATCATGTAATCCGTGATCGAATACTGCCTCACCGCCGCCAGCACACCGAGGATGATGGCGATGATCAGCGCGAACGTCAGCGCCATGAGGAACAGTTCCAGGGTCGCGCTAATGCGGTCGCCGATGACATTTCCGACCGGCCGCGAATTCACCAGCGAATAGCCGAAGTCGCCCCGCACCGCTGACCCAAGCCAGATAGCGTATTGTAGTGGAAGCGGTTTATCCAGCCCCAGGCGCCTGGCGATATTGGCACGCGCCTCCGGCGTCAAGCGCGGATTATTCGCGCCGATTGTCGCCGCTGGCCCGCCAGGGATGGCATGGAGCAGCGCGAAGAAGGCGACCGACATGATCAGCAGCATGAGGACGGCCTGCAACAGGCGTCGAATGACGTAGCGTCTCATTGGTGAGCCTCGCACCCTTCTCCTCGTGGTGGCCGGTGCCCTGCCCCACGTGATCACTCACTCGTGTGGCGCCGCCCGTGATCGGCGCACGCACTCCGACGAACCGCTCTACGCCTCCACCGTTCACGTGGGGCCTGGGCCAATTGCGCTTGTGTTCTTGTGAGATTTCTAGTAAGCGATGATTGATTGTGAGGAGGTTGTGCGCAAGAATAGCACATTCTCCTGAGCAGAGGCAAGAGTGGACTTCTTTACCTGATGTGATAGAGCATCGCGCGCGTACGTCTCCAGGGGCATCTCCATAGGGGAATGGCAGGTGGCCATGAAAGCTCCAGAGGAACGCCCGCGAGAGTGCATCGTGCAACCCACCACCCTCTAGGGGTTCCGCGGTGATCGAGGAACCCTGTCTGGCGGCCCAGTGGGCCGCCAGACAGGCACACGACCGACAAGCAGCATCAGCCGTGCCAGGGTGTTCGCGGCGCTAGGCCGTCACGTACCAATCCCAGATGTTCCACAGTTCCGCAGCACCAAGCGCCGACGGATTGTAGTTCTGGAGCCGGTTGACGTGGACGGCGATGTTCGCGGCGGTATAGAGGTACATCACCGCTACGTCGTCGAGCACATTCTTATGGATCGTCTGGAACGCCGTCTTACGGATGGCGAGGTCGGCTGTGCCCTGCTGCGTGGCCTCGGCGGCATCCACCGCGGAGTTGCAGTAGCGCATGTAGTTGGAGCCGCCCACGTCCGGGGTCTGGTTGCACATGAAGAAGGTGTGGTCATCGGGGTCGTAGCCAAGGGTGTTGGCGAACTCACCGATGTCGAAGTTGCCGCTGTGCAGGATGCCTGTCGCCTGCGTGCCAAAGAACACCGGCGCGGCATAGTTCTTCAGCACGATGCTGATGCCGATCTTCTTCCACGCGGCCTGGGCCAGCAACTGCGTCGCCTTGCGGCTGGTCTTGTTGGTGGTCGCATAGACCAGCTCGAGCTTCTGCCCGTTCTTATGACGGAACCCATCCGTTCCCATCGTCCAGCCATCCTGGTCAAGGATCTGGCCGGCCTTCGTCGTGTCCTGCTGATAGCAGGTCAGATTTGGCTCATGGACCACGGTGCCAGCACTGCCGTCGCAGGTAGGCTTCGCGGCGCCGTTGTAGAGCTGGGTGATGAGGATATTGGGGTCAAAACTCATCGTCAGCGCCTGGCGGATCGCCTTATCTTGCAGGAGCGAGGTCCGCACGCACCCTGCCACGCCCACCTTGGTGC
>JADMIN010000736.1 GCA_015478575.1 Ktedonobacterales bacterium
CATCAAGCCACGCGAGGGTGAGGCGCAGGGCATCTTCAACTGGCTCCAACGTTTTTGTGGGAAAATGTACCGCGTTGGGGATCGAGCTTGTCTGCTCTGGTATAGCAGGCATTGCATCTAGCGCCTCTTGGAACGCGATAGCAAATTCCAGCGTTTCAATGCCCAGATACGCCCCCAGGCTTTGCATACCTATCGGTAGCGTCTTCGCCCACACGCTTACTCGATGCCCGAGCGCATGCAACCGATAAATCAGGGGAATATAATCCTGGTCGGCGGTGATAAGGATGATATGTTGGGGCGTTGTCGCCGCCAGCGCCCGCTCATACGCATGCAGCGCCAGCTCCATATCCACCACATTTTCAACATTTTGCGACCCAAAGGGATGATGTGGCACATCCACCGGACGGAAGCCATAGCGCCACAACGTTTTATAGCGGGCACTTTTAGCAGCTTCTTCCGCGTCGGCGTAGTAAAACAGATCCGCCGTTTGCCCTGGGGAGATCTGGCCGCGCAGATAGCTCACAAAGGCTTTAATCATGGATTCCGAGAGTTGATTTTCCAGGTCCACATACACCGCGACGGGCGCGATGCGCGCCGCCTGGCGGTAGACGGGCAAGTTAGGGACGCGGCGCGTGAAAAGCCAGATCGCCGCAATCAGGGGAAGCATACCGACGAGGATGGGCAACGGGCGCACACCCAGCGCGAACGTCCAGGTCGCTACCACACTCCAGGCGACAGTGATTGGCGCCAGCCACCCAAGGGGCAAAACGCCGAGCGTAATGCCACCAAGCGCGGCCAAGCAACAGAGAAGCGCCACACTACGCCGGACCCGAACGCTATGTGGAGTGTAGGCGCGTTTGGCAGCCATATGACGCTCCTCTTTGCTCAAAGTGCGCTTCCGCTCATGAACGCTACTTCATCTCTTTGCCCGGCAGCAGCCTGGCTTCTTCGCCCGGCTTGCGCTCCACCGTGATGATATTCAGCCGTTCGGCAATGGTGAGGATCTGAATCGCCACCAGCGGCGTTTTCTTCGTCACGTCCAGGTCCGGCTCGGCTTTCCAGATCGGCTCCAGCACCTGAATCAGCGAGGGGCGCGTCTTGCGCTTGGCGTTCTCGGCCACGCTCAGGCTCATCATGTGCAGCAACTTATCCAGCGTATCTTTCCCCGGCTCGGTTGCGCCCGGCATGATGATGTCGCCCGCCGGCGTCTTGTTGACGCGCAACAGCCCCAGGTCCACCAGCACCGTCTGGAAAAGCGCCGTGTTGGGGAAGCCTAGCGCGGCGGCATCGACGCCCACCAGCTTCATGATCACCGGCAACTGCACGACCGGCGTGGCGATGCTCTGCCCCGCCAACCCGCTGATCGCCGCGCGCAACCGCGTGACGGCCTGGCGCAGCGCTGTGGGGGACATCGGCGCGGCGCGGCCCGTGATGGTTTCCAGCAGCACCACTTCATCCGCCTGGGCCAGCAGGGCGGGACTGATCGCGCTGTCGCGGGCGATGATATGCACGCGCTTGCCCAGCGTGCGCAGGTGCAGCGCGAGCGGCGTAAAGTCGCCATCCCCGCTCATAATGATAAAACCGCCGACATCGGGCCGCTGGCGCGCGATCAGCGCCGCGTCCATCGCGGCGTCGTCCGAGCCGTTGTGGCCGTACA
>JADMIN010000737.1 GCA_015478575.1 Ktedonobacterales bacterium
CTACCGGTGGTGAATCCAGGCAGCGTGGTGGCAATGACGCCGCCACGAGGAGGCGATTGAGCGTGACTGTTCCTGCCCCGCTTTCACAACGCTCTGACATGGTGGTCTTCCTGAATGGCGCCTTCGTGCCCGCCGACCAGGCACGGGTGGGCGTCATGACACATGCCCTCTCGTATGGCACCGGCTGCTTTGAGGGCATCCGCGGTTATTGGAACGACGCCGCCGAGGACGTCTACATCTTCCGTCCGCGCGAGCACTTCGAGCGCATGCATCGCTCCTGCCGTATCACCAGCATCGCGTTGCCCCACAGTGTCAGTGAGTTGACCGAGATCGCGCGCGAGCTTATTCAGCGCAACGGCCTACGCGAGAACTGCTACATTCGCCCCTTTGCTTACAAGGGTGATGAGGTCATTGGCGTCAAACTGCATGGTTTGGAAGACCACTTCGCTATGTATGTCTGGCCGATGGGCGATTACGTCTCCACGACCGGCCTGCGCTGTGGTGTGTCTTCATGGCGGCGCGTGGACGACAACATGATTCCCGCCCGCGCCAAGATCTCCGGTGCCTACGTCAACAGTGCCTTCGCCAAGTCCGAGGCGCTGCGCAATGGGTACGACGAAGCCATCATGCTGACCTCCGAGGGGCATGTCAGCGAGGGCAGCGCCGAGAACATCTTCCTGGTGATAGGGAATGAGTTGCTCACCCCCCCGCCCTCCGAGAATATTCTGCCGGGCATCACCCGCGAGACGGTGATGCAGCTCGCCTTGCGCGAGTTGGGGCGCAACACCCGCGAGCGCATCATTGATCGCACGGAACTCTACATCGCCGATGAGATCTTCTTGACCGGCACCGGCGCACAGCTCGCCCCAGTGGTCGAGGTGGACCATCGTCCTGTGGGCCTAGGCGTGATCGGCCCCGTGGCCAGTGCGCTCCAGCGCATCTATGGCGACGTTGTGCATGGGCGCTGCGCTGATTACATGGATTGGTGCGTGCCCACCTACGGCAAGAATGCGGCGATAGCCATGCCCACCGCACCCCTCGCCATGCCCACCGCACCCCTCGCCACGGGCGCGGCCACGGGCGCCTATGCGACCGCGGCGAACGGTGCGCATGCTCCGAAGGCTGGTGCGAACGGCAAAGCGCACAAACCACGAACACCGACCTCGCGCACTCCCGCCGCCACGCGCAAATAGCGCACATAACCCGTGTGGCTGAATCCCCACGTGGCGGGGTGGGCATTGCTGGCCTGCCCCTGCCACTCCGCGCTCAGAGAGAGAGAGACAGGCGTTCACCGCCGCCATGCCGAGTCGCCCACCACCGCGCGCCTGAGCGACGCGCGGCGCGCGGCCCACGAAGCATCGGGCCGCGCCCGCGCTCCAAGCGATCTGCCCCGCTTCATGTAAGATAGCGCGCGCATGCGGCGTAGTACCCCTAGGAGCGGCGGCATACCCATCGTTCCTGCCGCTTGCACAGGATCGGGGGAGATAGCTATCATCTTCTACCATGTGCGGCGCTTGTGTGGTCGGCTGGCCACATGGTGGTGTGCCCGCGCGATACATCTGTTGTGTGTGGCGTCATCGCAAAGGTATTTAGGGAGGACTTCATGCCACGTTTCTCATGTGTGCGCCCGCGATTTCTCGTGATTGGTGTACTGG
>JADMIN010000046.1 GCA_015478575.1 Ktedonobacterales bacterium
GCAAGAGCGACAGCTTCCTTCCGCTGGGAAGAGCGCAGGGGCACCCACCAGCGTCTGCTAGAAGAAGGCGCTGGTGCATCTATGCTCCCCCTCCGCGAGTGGATCCCAGCTCCTTCATTCCTCCGCTGCGCCCCACCTTGGCCTGCTCCCCCCTCCGCGGGTGATCCCAGCCGCGCTCGCGCCCCTCTGCGAGCGCGACCGCCGCGCGTTGCTGGAGAGGCCCGCGCCGCCGAGCTAGACAGCGGCCTTAGCCCCAGTGCCCGCTCCGCGCCAGCGCCGTGGGCAACGCTCCTCCCTTCCCACTCCCTCTTCCCTCGCAGGGAAGGGGGCTGGGGGGTTAGGTCCGTAATGTCCATAGCGGCTTCTGCCCCCACCACGCGCTCCATAACACCATTCACAGACCCTGCCCTATTCGGGCGCTCGCGTGGTGCCGTGCCCGTCGCCATGCTATACTAGACGCCGATGGGCTTGCGGAGCGCATCCGCACACGGGCATGGAGCACGTCTCCTAGGGAGTGGCAGCATGGAGAGGAACAGAAGCGGTGCCCGGCGGCGTGGCGCATGGGCGGGCCTCGTGGCGATGCTCTATCTCGCGGCGCTGCTCGGCACGGCGCTGCTCGGCACGCCCACGGCACGGGCGGCCAACGACAACGGTTCATTGAGCATCTTGCTGCCCAAGCCCAACGGCGACGTCGCCGAGGGGCCGGTGGGGGCCTATCTCTCCATCTCCGGCACCGGCACACCCAACGATCAATACCAACTGGGCTATGCCACCAAGGATACCAGTTGCCAGGGCGGCTTCACGCCACTGCCCAGCCCCAACACCACGCAGGCTGGTGGTGACGGCGCGCTCACCGCGACCTTCGCCTGGCCCGCCAACGCCAACGCCGTCGGTACCGAATATAACCTCTGCGCGCAGGATATGACCACAGCGGCCACACCGCCCATCCAAGCCAGTAACCGCTACCGGGTGGATGCCTCGTCCGCGCCTGCGATCTCGACCCAATACGCTGATATCAGCACGCCCACACCTGGCACGGGCGCCATTCCGACGCCCAAAGCGGGGCACTTCTACGTGGGCAATGGCATCCAGATCACGGGAACGAACTTCACGCCAGGCGGTACGCAGATCCTAGTCTACCTCTCCTTTACCGACCAGATCACCCAGAACAGCCTGCAATCCGCGACCCCGCTCCACACAGCGGAGAGCGCGGCGATCCAGTCAGACGCCAACGGGGCCTTCACCGCGACGGTGGTCGCGCCGAACCAGACGGGCACCTATTACCTGGTCGTCGTCTCCAATGACCGAACCGCCGCCTTGCTACCGTCGCTTCAAGCGGAGAAAAAGGTCGTGCTCAGCATCCAGCCCACCCCGACCCCCACTCCGACGCCCACTCCTTCGCCCACCGCGACACCCAAAGGCGCCCCCAAGGGCAATTCCACCACGCCTCCCCCATCCACCACGCCAGGCAAGTATATGCCAGCGGTCGTTGCCCTGAGCGGGCTGAGCATCATCCTCTTGCTCAGCGGCATTCTGTTGCTCGCCTCGACCGTCGCGGGGCCACGCGCGCGCGCACGGCAGCAATAGAGACGAGGTGACACGGATGAGCACCGCGGTAGGCATACTGGCGGGGGCCGTCGGCGCCGTGGGTCTGGCGACGGGCCTGGGGCTGCTGCTGGCCCCAGCGCGTCTGGCCACTGCCGCGCGCCTAAAGCTCGAAGGACCGAGCGCCATCTTCTACGCGCGCACCACGGGCATACGAAATCTGGTGGTGGGCGCGCTGTTCCTCTGGTTCGCCATCACCCTGGGCGCCGCTCGCGCTGAGGCCGCGCCACCGCTGGCCGCGCTCGGTGTCGCCTGGGCCATCGCGCAAGTCTGGGATGCCCTGGCCTTCGCGCGGCTCGCCAGCCGTGCCGCCGCGCTCGGCGCGACACTGCTCGCCACCGCCTCGCTCGCGTGCGCGCTGCTGGCCTGGGCCGCCTGAGCCAGCCAGCGCCGGTCAGACCGTCTTTTCGAGACGGCGCGCGGCCTGGGCGACGACAGCGAGCAATTCATCCATATCAAAGGGCTTGGCCACCACGGGAACATCCAACTGTCGCAGCAACGCGGCGAAGGCGGGCGGCAGCAGTTCGGGTGTCGCGGTCACGATGATATAGGCATGGCGTGAGGCCAGCAGCGGATCGCGCGCCACCGCCTCCAACACGTCCGCGCCATCCACCCGAGGCATCCAATAATCCAACAGCGCCACGAGCGAATAGGGGCTGACGCGCAACACTTCGAGCGCCGCCCGGCCGTCGGGCGCCTCCGCCACCAGGTAGCCGCCCTCTTCCAACGTGCTCGCGATGGCGCCGCGCGTCTCCAGATCATCCTCGACGACCAGCGCCCAGACGCCTGCCCCCGGCGCGGCGGCCCGCTCTGGCAGGGAGGCGGTTTCGGATGAAGGCGGACGTGACGCGGGCATGGTCTCTTGAAGCACGAAAGTCTCCACTCTGCTTTGCGATGGGCAACTCATCTGGGTCATCCCCCTCCCACTGGGCGCATTGCCGTGGGGGTTCATCGGCGGGGACCGCGAGGCGCGCCACCACCGCCGTGTGGCCTACCACGCAAAAGTAGTGCCAGCGCGTCGCTTCTAGGATGGCGGCGTTGCCGAGGCCAGGGGACCAGTGCGTGGCAGGGTGAACCAGAACGTTGAGCCTTTGCCTACCGTGCTGCGCACACCGACCGCGCCGCCGTGGCGCGTGATAATGGTCTGGCAGATATAGAGACCCAGCCCCAGGCCGATGCCCGAGCCGCTTTCCACCTCGATGCCCTGCGCCCGGTGGAACAACTCCCAGATATGCGCCTGCTCATTTCGCGGAATACCTGGCCCCCGATCGCGTACCCAGACGCGCGCGCCCCCCGCGAGCACCTCGAGTCCGACCCACACCGGCTGCTCCTCACGCGAATATTTCAGGGCATTGGTCAGGAAATTGGTCACCACCTGGCCAATACGGTCGGCATCAGCCACCACCGGCACCCGGAGGTCTCTGGGCAGCCGGAGGTGGATCACGTGCTCCGGCTGTGCCATGCGCTGCTCGTCCACCGTCTCGCGCAGAAGAGCGGCCAGATCACACGGCTCCAGGCGCAGCTCCAGTTTGCCCTCTTTGATGCGCGAGACATCCACTAGATCACTGACCAAGCGATTGAGGCGGTCTACCTGGCGCTCGGTGCGGTTGATCAGGCTGGCGTCACGCGGAGCGCCGCTCGGCGCCACGCTGCTGGCAGAGCGACCGAGCAACTGCACGTTGGCCTTGATGACGGTGAGCGGCGTGCGAAGCTCGTGCCCGGCGATGCCCAGGAACTCGCCCATGCGGCGGTTAGCCTCTTCCAGCCCCAGCATCCTCGCCTCGGCCCTTGCCCGTTCACGCAGCAGGCGGTCACGCTCGATGACGAGTGCCATGAGCTTGGCGACGGCGCCTGTCAGCGCCAGTTCCTCTGGTGTGTACTCATGCGCCTGCGCACCATAGTCTATAGCGACCACGCCGATCAGGCGCTCGCCCACGTGCATCGGCGCGAGCGCGGCGATCACCCCGCCAAACGCCGCCTCGCGCCGCGGCGACGGCGTTAGATCCACCAGAACGACCTGGCCCGCCAGCAGGGCCGCCGTATCCTTCTCCGCCAGATAGTCCGCCAGATGCGCCTCACGCAACTCCGCTCGCCACCGCCCTTCCTCGGCGGCGGAGACGCCAGCCACCGTGATGGGACGCACGCCACCGGCACCGGGGTCGAGCGCGACGACCGCCACACGCTCGCAGCCGAGCACACTGCGCGTCAGATCCGCGAGCCGCCGCGCGGCGGCCTCCGAGCGCGCACCGATCTCCCGCTCATCCGGCTCGGCATGCGCTGGCGCCTCGACCAGCACGCCCGCCATCTCCAGCAAGGCGTCGAGCGCCTCCTGCGTGCGGCGCTCTAGCCGTCGGCGCTCGGTCACGTCGCGCAGCACGCAGACGGCGCCTATCACCGTGCCAGCGGCATCGAGGATCGGCGCGCCATTGAGATTGACCTGAATCTCTGGCCGATCCCCCAAGCGATAGATAACATCCACCGCGTTTGCCCCCGTGAGCACCTCCCCCCGCAGGACACGCACATACGGCCACCGCTCTTGCGGGAGCGGCTGGCCCGCCTCGTCGCACACGACGGCGGCATAGCCGCGCTCGCGCAGCGGGCGCCCGTAGCGCGCCGCATCGGCCTCCAGCCCCAGCAGTGTTTGCGCCGCGCCATTGAGGCGTAAGACGCGCCCCTCGCCATCGAAGACCATCACGCCATCAGCCATGGCGCCAAAGATGGCTTCCAACTCCGCGGCGCGTCCCGCGATCTCGCGTTCCAGCCGATGGCGCTCGGTCACGTCGCGCAGCACACCAACCCCGCCGACGATCTCGCCCGCGGGATCGCGCACCGGCCCACCAGTAACGCTTACCCGCACGTCACGCCCATCCTGTGCGCGCAGCGTGATATCTCGCGCGTTCGCTCCCCGCAAGACCTCGCCGCGCAGCGCCCGCCACAGCATCCATTCTTCCTCGAGAAGCGGATGTCCCTCCGCGTCGCGCACCACGATGGGGCGCCCCCTCTCGCTCGGCGCGTGGTCAAGGGCAGCGGGATCCGCGCGTATGCCCAGCAGATCCCGCAGGGCAGCGTTGCTGTGGACGATACGCCCCTCGCTGTCATAGACCGAGACGCCATCGGTCATCGCGTCAATGATGGCTTCGAGCTGGCTGGCGCGTTCGGCGGCGTCGCGCTCCAGCTTCTGCCGCTCGGTCACATCGCGGGCCACCATCACGCCCCCCGCCCCCCGCCCCGCCGCATCCACGAGCGGCGCGCCCGTGCAGTTGATCAGCACATCACGCCCATCCAGCGTGCGGATGAGAACATCCCGCGCGCGCGCGCCCGTGATCACCTCGCCACCTAGCACACGCATCCCCGGCCAGTGCGCTTCCTCCAGCGGCTCCCCTTTGGAGGACCGCGGCCGCAGCGCGCGCGCCTGATCGGCGAGCGTGGTCGGCAAGAGATCCGCGCGCCCGCCCGCGCCAAGGAGCGCGCGCGCCGCCGCGTTATCCCTGAGGATATGCCCCTCATGATCAAAAATGAAGAGCGCGTCAGCGATGGCGTCAAAGACCGCATTCATCTCGCGCACGCGCGCCGCGGATTCGCTGGCCAGCCGGGCCAACTCCAGGTGAGCGTTGACGCGAGCCAGCAACTCACGAGCGGAAAACGGCTTGACCAGATAATCATCGGCGCCAGCCTCCAGGCCCTCGATGGTGGCCTCCTCGCCCGCGCGCGCGGAGAGCAGCAGCACTGGCACGGCACGGGTGCGCGGCTCGTCACGCAACGCCCGTAGCAGTTGAAAGCCATCCATCCGTGGCATCAACACATCCGCCACCACCAGGTCCGGGGGATGCGCACGCGAGGCGGCCAGGGCGGCGGCGCCATCACCCACCGCCGTCACGAGCCAGCGCTGGCCGAGCAGCCGCGCCACATACTCGCGCATGTCGGCATTGTCGTCAGCGAGGAGGATGCGCGCGCGTGGGGCCGGGCGCGCGCCATTCGTCCGGGGAGCGCCCGCGAGCACAGATGAGCGCTCGCTGAGCGTGGGAAGGCCAGATGCGCTGGTGAGCCAACGCTCGGCTTCCTCGACATAGGGAGCGGCACCGAGCGCGGTGGAGGTCAGCGGAGGCGCCGTGTTGCTGTGGGCGGCGGCCACATGAGCGGAGCCGAGCGGAATCCGCACGGTGAACGTGCTGCCCTGGTCGAGCGTGCTGGCCACGCGCACCTCGCCGCCGTGCAGATGGATCAGTTCCCGCACGAGTGCCAGCCCAATGCCCGTGCCCTCATGGGTGCGCGCGCGCGCGCCACGCGCGCGATAGAAGCGCTCGAAGATGTGCGGCAAGTCCGCGGCGGCGATGCCCGTCCCCGTGTCGCGCACCTCCAGCTCGACCGCCGTGCCGACCTGGCGCAGGCGCACGCGGATCTCGCCCTCAAAGGTATGCTTGTAGGCATTGGAGAGCAGGTTGAGGACGACCTTCTCCCACAGGTCTTGGTCAATGGCGACCGGCTGCCCCAGTGGCGGACACTCCACGACCAAGCGCAAGCCCGCACGCTCAATGGCCGAGCGAAATGTGCTCGCCAGTTCAGCGGTCAGCGTGGCCAGATCGGTCGGCTCAGAGGCGGCGGCAAGACGGCCAGCCTCGATGCGCGAGAAATCCAGCAGCGTGTTCACCAGCTTGTACAGGCGCAGGCCATTGCGCCGGGCCATCTCCAGCCGCTCGCGCTGGGTCGGTGAGAGCGTCGCCGCGCCCTCCGCCAGCACCTCCTCCAAAGGCCCCAGCAGCAGGGTAAGCGGCGTGCGGAACTCGTGGCTGACATTGCTGAAGAAGTCGGTCTTGGCGCGATCCAACGCGATCAAGGCCTCGGTGCGTCGGCGCTCCTCTTCATAAGCCCGCGCATTGGTGACGGCGGTCGCCACCTGCCCGGCGACCAGCGAGAAGAAGCCGCGATACTCATCGTCGAGCGCGCGACGGGGGCTGATCCCCGCGACCAGCACACCATGCGCGTGCTCCTGGCCAGGCTGCGCGATGGGCAAGAGCAGCGCCGAATGTGGAGCCGCGCGGTTGCCGCCGACCGCCGAGCCAAAGTGCGCGGCGACATCCGCCACCAGCCTGGGCTGGCCAGTGGCGAGCACCTGGGCCAGCGGCCACTCCGCCGTGTGCTTCTCCTGGTCGGTTAGGATGATGCGCCGGGGGGGCGCGTGCGGCACGAGGCCCGTGCTGCCCGCCAGCGTGGCCTGCCGTGCCTCCGCATCGAGGAGATAGAGCAGGGCAAAGGGGAGATCAGCGGCAGCAGCGGCCAAGGTCGTGGCGGCGATGGCGCAGGCATCCTCAGCGCTCCTGGTATTGGCGGTGGCGGTCGCCAACTCGCGCAGCGCACGCATGCGCCGCTCGCTCAGCACACGCGCGGTGGTTTCGGTGACGGCCGTGAAGATGCCGGCCACGCGGCCCGATTCATCGCGGATGGGGCTATACGAGAAGGTAAAGTAGCATTCCTCGACGTAGCCATTGCGATCCAGCGGCAACAATTGATCATCCGACCAGGTGGCCTCGCCGGTCGTCATGACCCGGTGGAGCATCGGACCGATGGTCTCCCAGATCTCGGGCCAGCAAGCCCGCCCCGCCTGCCCCATAGCGTCTGGATGCTTGGTCGTGCCCAGTATCGGGCGGTAGGCATCGTTATAGAGCATCACCAGTTCAGGCCCCCACCAGATCAGCAGCGGGAAGCGCGAATCCAGACAGATGCGGACCGCGGTGCGCAGACTCTGCGGCCATCGTTCGACCGGCCCAATCGGCGTGGCTGACCAATCTATCGTCCGCATCAGTGCGCCTGTCGCGCCGCCGCCCGCAAGCGCGCTCTCGTCGCCGCTCGCCAGATCGTTGCCGACACCCGCCCCCGAGTGCTCCGGCACACTATCCATGGGATGCCTCTCTGCTCTCTCGCGCCCGTGGCTCGCGCTTGCCCCTCGCTCGCCTCGTGGGAGCGGTCATGCTGCGCGCTCGCGTCAAACGCCGCCTGGTCTGTCAGGGAAATCAGCCCCGCAGCCAGCACATCTCATGCCAGGTACGGAGCGGCCACAACCAAACGCTTGCCCATCCCGACAGCCCAGGCGAGCCAGCGCCTAGGCTGGCCATCGCACGAAGCGCCCCACCCGGCAATACTCGCGGAAGCCGAGGCGCGTGTAGACCGGCGCGCCCAGCGGTGAGGCGCCGAGCACCGCGGCACGATAGCCCAGTGCGCGAGCGGCACGCAACGGCGCGCGCGTCATCGCGGCGCCGATGCCCTGGCGCCGTGCCGACGGCAGCGTCGCGACGGAATAGATGCCCGCGACCCCCGCCCCTAGGAAGAGCGCCGCCGTGGCGACCGGCACACCATCCAGCCGACCCAGAAAACGGCGATAGGCCAGATGAGGCCCAACGCCCAGATGCGTCTCGGCGGCCACCGCCTCACCCGACGGCGATCCCTCCCCGTCACTGGTGGCCCGATGTTGGGTGTCGAGCCAGAGCCGCAGGGTCGGCGGATGGTTCACCTCCTCGATGCTCAGGCCCGCCGGGTCCGAGACCTCCCCAGTGAGAGCGGCGAGGTCCGCCGCCATACCCGGCCCTTCGCCCAGCGCCTCCAAGCCGTGGGCGGCCAGGCGCTCCGCGAGATTGGTGGGCCGCGTCGCGGGCGTGATCCACCAGCCCAGCGGCACGCCGCGCTCGCTGAAGCGTGCCAGCACCTCCGCGACCACCGCATCCACACGCGCGGGTGCCAGCCGCGTGCGCAGCACGGCGTTGGAGTAGGCCGAGCCAGGGATGCCGCTGATGACCCAGGTCAGCGCGGCATCCTGGTAGACCTCCGCCCCGGGTGCCCGCCCCTGGTAGAGGACGTACTCCGCCAGATTCTCTTCAATCGCATGCACCAGTGCGGGCGCGGAGAGCGTGCGAAGAATCACGCGCCTCGCCCTCCTACCGGCCATCGCGCGTCGTGGGCGCGGGCGCCGCGGCGCCGACGCCCGGCGCCGGCATGGTGATGACGTGCTCCGCGGGCAGGGGCAGCGGCACGACCAGGAAGCTCAAGAGCAGCCCCACAGCTCCCGCCATGATCGCCGCGCCAGCCCAGAGATGGATCGTCCAGCCGATGCCGCCGCTGAGCTGGAGCGCCAGGAAGTACAGCGCATAGTAGACCAGCGGCACGACAAAGGCAAAGACCCGCAAGGCCCCTGGGCGCGCCGCCGAAGGACGCAGCCGCGCGAAGAGCACGTCCGCGATGATGCCCGCTCCCACCGCCACCGGAATCAGCGCGAACCGATCATGCTGAAAACTGAGCAGCACGGCGTTGACCGTCAAGACCAGCGTCAGCGCGCCCAACGGCAGGACAAAACGCCGTATCAGGAACAAGAGGATACCCATCAGGATCGCCGTTTGCAGCAGAATGCTGGCGATGCCCAGCGCCTGATCGAGGAACGCGCTCACAACGGGGCGCCCCTGCGCGCTATAAGCGATGCGCCGACCATCAGGCGACCACGCGAGCTGATCCGCGCCACTCTCCATGCCCGCTTCGCGCGTCAGATTGCGTTGATCGCCGCCATCCGCGTTCATGACATAGACAGCGGCCTGGCCATCACGTGAGGAGGCGAAGGCGATGCGCTGGCCATCCGGTGACCAACTCGGCGCCCAGTTCTCGCCCTTGCCAGAGGTCAGACGACGCTCGCCGCTGCCGTCCGCCCGCACCACAGCGATCTGCGCGCCGCCGCTAGCGGCGCTGGTGAAGGCCAGCGCGCGCCCATCAGGCGACCACGCTAGGCCACCAAGATCAGCCGCGGTGGTGGTGAGGCGCCGCGGCTGGCTGCCGTCCGCCCCCACCACAACGATAGCGAACGTGCCGTCGCGCTTGACGGCGAGTGCGAGCGAACGGCCATCAGGCGACCACGCCGGTTGCTCCTCATCCGCGGTGGTGCTATCCAGGCGCCGCTGGTCGCTGCCATCCGCGTTCATCACATAGACGCGCGCCTGGCCATCGTTCATCGCGACGTAAGCGAGGCGGCGTCCATCGGGTGACCATGCCGGCTGCTGGCCGCCGCCCGCGCCCTGTGTCAACTGGATCTGGTGGCTGCCGTCGGCGTTCATCACGAAGAGTTGGCGCGTCGTCCCCTGCATCGCCGCGAAGGCGAGGCGACTGCCATCAGGCGACCATGCCGGCTCTCCCGCGCCCCGCTGGTCGGTAGTCAGGCGCGTTTGGCTCGTGCCATCATTGTTCATCACGTAGAGATCGCCCGCGACGGGCGCGGTGCGGACGTTCGCCGCGGCCCAGGTCGTGAGCAGCGGATGAGCGAACTGCGTAAAGAAGGTGAAGAGCGAAAAGATATAGATCGCGGAGAGCAGCATCGGCAGCGCCAAGCGCCAGGGCAGCACCGGCGCGCTCGACTTGCGGTGCCAGGTGGCGCGCAGGGGGCCACTGACGATGAGCAGCCCACCGGTGGCCAAGAGCAGATGCGTGGGAC
>JADMIN010000738.1 GCA_015478575.1 Ktedonobacterales bacterium
CGATTGGCCATCGCGGCGGCCTTCTTTACCAGCACCGTGGCGCGGATCATGGCCGGGTGGGCGCGCAGCCCGCTGATGGGGAAGTTCTCCACCGCGCGCTGGGTCTGCGCCCCCCAGAGCGCTCGCGCTGGCACTGCCTTGTCGCCGAGTGAGTCATGCTCTATACGCATCAGGGATGGGTCTGTCTGTGCGCTGTTTGCCGTAGTCGTCATGGGGATCACACTCCTGCCAGAGAGCCACGCTGCTCTCGCCTCCACGCTGGAAGCCTCTTCCAGCAGCCACGTCACATCTTACCACGGGTGGCGAGCCGGGTTACATGAGAGAGGCCTAAAGAACCAGGGCTTGCTACTGATGGCCGACATCGCTTCCTAACTCCCCCTTCCCTCGCAGGGAAGGGGGCTGGGGGGTTAGGTTCCCCCACTCCCCATAACACCATTCACAGACCCTTCCTAAAGCACGCCCATGAATGGCCATGAGGATCCAGCCCCACGAGTAGGAAGGTGCGTAGGCCACAACACCGCTGAGCATATCGGCTGCCGACTCTTCGGCGCCCGCCGTCAGCGAAGCCGACATGGAGGCCGCTCCGAGCCGCCTCAACGGCCAGGGTGGCGCATGAGGAACGTGCCGCCACTGAATGATGACCATGCGTATGACCAAGAGGTGGGAGACCCCTCGCGCCAGATGGGCGTCTTGGCACGCGAATTGCTCAGAGGATGAGGCAGGGTGGACGAATGGCAGGCCGCTGTGCCTGGCTTCGCTGTTGCGGGGACGACCCATCGCGCCGTGTCATTCGTCTTCGTGCTGTTCACTCTCATCGAGAGGGCAGTGTCTCGCGCGTCACCCATCGTGACAACGCGACCTTTCGCGGAACATCCTGAGAAAGGATAGGCCATTCGGAGTTCAGCACGGCCTGGCCTTCAGGCTGTGGGGGGGCAATGGCGGCGCATACCGATGTGTGCGCTGAAAGTGTGGGCGCTGAGAAGGAGCATTTCTATGGTTTTCCTGGCTGTCACCGTGACCTTTAGTGACCTGGTGTTGCAAATCATCGTGGGTGCCATCGCCGCTGGCATCACGGGCCGTGCCATGCGCGGCGCGGGCTTCGGTATCCTGGGCGACCTGCTGTTCGGAATCGTCGGTGCGGTTGCCGCGAATTTTGTCGTCAACTATTTCGGGCTTTTCAACATCGGGCGCTTTGGCTTGCCTGGCGAGCTGATCATCGCCATCATCGGCGCGGTTCTGCTAGTCGTGATCGTGCGCCTCTTCACGTCCGGCCGCACCACCCACACCGACGCCTAATACGGGCATGGGCCAGAGCGAGAGCGCGTGGAAATCCCCTCTGGCCTGACACGCACAGCCATGTCGGCGTCGCTCGCGATGCTGACATGGCTTCTTCTTCACTTCACTCTCACTTCTTCGCTGGCGCGCTACGCGACGCTGGGTCGTCAGTCCTCGCCCTCTGATGCGCACTCAGACGCAAGGATGCCACCCAGGCCGGTGCGAAAGCCACAGTGCTCATAGAAACCTTGTGTGTCGGGCAGATAGTCAACGTGAACGATGGTGATGCCCTGCGCGCGAATATGCGCGAGCGCGGTCTGAACCAGTTGGAGGCCAATGCCCTGCCCTTGCCAATGCGGATGGACGATCACGTCG
>JADMIN010000047.1 GCA_015478575.1 Ktedonobacterales bacterium
GACGTATAAAGTTGGCCTGGTGACCGATACGGGCGGCCTCAACGACCGCGGCTTCAACTCACTCGCGTACCAGGGCTTGCAGAAGGCCGAGCAGGATCATTCGAATGTCAAGGGTGACGTCACCCAATCAACCAGCGACGCGAGCTATGTGCCGAATCTGACCAACTACGCCTCGCAGCGCTACGACTTGGTCGTCGCGGTTGGCTTCCTGATGCAAGGTGCCGTTGGCCAGGTAGCGCAGCAGTATCCCAACGTGAAGTTTGCCCTGATTGATGGTGTGCCCCAGGACGCCAATCAGAAAGATCTCTCACTGCCAAACGTCGCCTCGCTCCTCTTCAGGGAGCAGGATGCGGGCGCGCTCGTTGGTGTCGCCGCTGGCATGATTGAGAAGCAGGGGCTTGACCCCAAGAAGAGCAACACCATCGGCGCCGTCGGCGGTTTCCCCATCCCGCCTGTCACCCGCTATATCGCTGGCTACAAGTGGGGCGCGCGCCACGAGGATCCGACGGTCAAGGTGCTCGTGGACTATGGCAACAGCTTCAGTGACTCCGCCAAGTGCCGTGACAAGGCCAACGCCATGATCGGCAGTAGCGCTGACATCCTCTTCCAGGTTGCCGGCGGCTGTGGCCTTGGTGTGCTCGCCGCCGCTGACCAGGCGAACGTCTGGAGCATCGGCGTAGATACCGACCAAAAGGCGCAGGGCAAGAACGTGATCGCCAGCGCGCTCAAGCGTGTCGAGGTCGCGACCGATGACGCCATCAATAAGGTCGTTGCTGGCACATTCCAGAGCGGCACCAACACCTACGGCCTGAACAATGACGGCGTTGGCATCGTCGCGGGCAATCTGCCGATCCCGGCGGCCATCATGACGGAGATCCAGAGCGTCGAGGCCCAGATCAAGGCCGGCACCCTGATGCCGCCGGACCAGATTCAGCCCTAGGCGCGCTCGCCGCGGAGCGGCCACCGCTCCGCCTGCCACATCGCCTGCGAGTGCGGTAGGCGATGTGGCCCTAAAGGCAATCGGCGCGGCGATGGTGGCGCCTCTTCTGGGAGGCGCCCTTCGCCCGCGAACGACACGTGATACCAGTGCTCCGGCAGCGCGTATGGGCTGTTGGAGCTTTCCCGTACGCGGGGGCATCCTGGTCAGGCGTCTCCATTTCAGCAGGCGATGCTCACGGGATCTCTTAAGGGGAACGCACTATGGCATCTCCATCGGCGCCAGTTGACGGAAAGCAACGACGCTCTGGCCTCTTGGGCATGTCCTGGCTCCAGCGGGCGGCGACGAGCCTAGCGCTTCCCCTGAGTTCCATCGCCATCTCATTCGCGCTGGGGGCGGTCGTCATCGCCGTGACAGGCGGTGACCCGCTCCTCGCCTACACCAAGCTGCTCTGCGGTGGCCTCGGTCTTGGGTGCGGTGACGATGCGACGCCTGCCTTGCAAATCTCCAACACGATCTTTGCCGCGACGCCCCTGATCTTCGCGGCGCTCTCGGTCGCCATCGCCTTCCGTGGTGGCCTTTTCAATATCGGCGCGGAAGGCCAGCTCATCATGGGCGCCATCGCCTCCGTCGTCGTGGGGATCCGCTTTGCCAGTTGGCCTGCCTGGGCACTCCTGCCCGCCATCTTGCTCGCGGGCATTCTGGCGGGCGCGCTCATGGGCGGCATCGTCGGCGTGCTGAAAGCGACGACCGGCGCCAACGAGGTCGTGACCACGCTGATGCTGAACTATGTCGCGCTGCTGTTGAGCCAGTATCTCGTGCTAAATGGACCACTCCAGTCCCCGCACACGTCGAGTATCTCCTTGCCTATTGGGGCGGGCGGGCGCCTGCCAGCGATCGTGCCAGCGAATGTCATGTTTTTTGACCAGCCTGGCGCCGCGTATCTCGCCAACTCCGGTATCTTCATCGCTCTGGCCGCCGCGATCGTCTTCTGGGTGATCCTCAGGCGCACCACTTTTGGCTACGAGCTGCGCGCGGTGGGCCAGAGCCAGCGCGCCGCACGCTACGCTGGCATCAATATCGGGTGGATCACCATCCGCACAATGCTGCTCGCTGGAGCGTTCGCGGGTCTGGCGGGCGCGGTGCAGATCGCGGGCGGAACAGAACACTACCTGGGCGGCACCACGTATATATCGGATACGACTGGCTTCGATGCCATTGGTGTGGCGCTGCTTGGGCAGACCGGCGCGCTGGGTGTGGTGCTCGCCGCGTTGCTCTTCGGTGCTCTCCAGTCGGGCGGCCAGTTTATTCAGTCCCACGCGCATATCTCGGCGGAGCTTGGTGCGATCTTGCAGGCGCTCATTCTCTTCTGCGTCGCCGCCAACTTCCTGCGAACCTTTCGACCGCAGGCCTTTCGCCTCCCCTGGTGGCGGCAGGATAGGCCACCAGACGAGGGCGCGGAGGAGATCGCTGAGGCGGAAATGGCCACCCCCGGCACCAGCGTCACGGAGGACACGGCATGAATGCGCTGTTGATCTTTCTGGCCAATCCCGGTCTCTGGCAATCTACGGTGGAGCAATCTATGCTCCTCGCGCTGCCCGCACTGGGCGGGGTTATCTCGGAGCGAAGCGGCGTCGTGAACATCGCGATGGAAGGCATGATGCTGACGGGGGCCTTCTTCGCTGTCGTCGCCGGCATCGCCTGGGGCAATCCCCTCCTCGCCGTCGTGGTCGCGATGATCGCTGGCGCCATGATGGCACTGATCCACGCCTTCATCTCGATCCGCTTCCGTGCGGATCAGATCGTGAGCGGCATCGCCATCAATATCTTCGCGCTGGGGCTGACCAACTTCCTCAAAGATAAGTTCTATGGCACGTCAGATGTGCCTTCTTTGCCCGATGGCGCGCATCTGCCCTTCGTGAATCTTCCTGGTGTCAACGGCATCCCGTGGGTGGGCATCGTCTCGCAGCAGAATGTCATCGTCTACGTGGCGGTCGTGCTCTTGGTCGGCATCAATATCCTCTTGTTCCGCAGTCGCCTGGGATTGCGCATCCGCGCGGTTGGGGAACGGCCGCAAGCGGCGGACACGGCGGGCATCAATGTCTATCTGCTGCGCTATGGCGCGGTCATCACCAGCGGGCTGCTCTCTGGCCTGGCGGGCGCGTTCCTGGCGATGGGCATCGTGGGGACCTTCAACACGGGTATGACGGCGGGTAAGGGCTATATCGCGCTCGCCGCCATGATCTTTGGCCGCTGGACACCGCTCGGCGCGCTCGTAGGGTGCCTGGTCTTCGGATTCGGGAACGCGGTGAGTGCCCGCATCTTGACGGGGTCGTCGCTGCTCTGGGGGATGATTCCGTATCTGCTGACCATCATCGTGCTCGCTGGGCTGGTGGGGCGCAGCTCACCGCCGGCGGCGGATGGCATCCCCTATGAGCCGGGTGTGGAGTAGGAGGCCGCGAGTGACCACCGATGCGCGTGAATTCACCCCAGCGGCTGAGAGTGGGGCGGAAACCACCATCGTCGAGATGCGCCACATCACCAAGACGTGGCCGGGTGTCCTGGCGAATGATCACGTGGATTTCCGTGTGCGCAAGGGCGAGATCCATGCGCTCGTCGGCGAGAATGGCGCGGGCAAATCTACCCTAATGAGCATCCTCTACGGCTTGCTGCGCCCCGACTCCGGCGAGATTCTGCTTCAGGGGCGCAAGGCGACGATTCGCGGCCCCCGCGATGCCATCGCCCTTGGCATCGGTATGGTCCACCAACACTTCATGCTGATCCCTGTGCTGACTGTCGGCGAGAATATCGTGCTGGGCCGCGAGCCGACGCGCGTGGGGGGCCTCTTTGACACGGCGAAGGCAAACCAGGCGATTCAAGATCTCTCAGCGCGGTACGGTCTGCGGATTGACCCGCGTGCCCGCACGGGCGATCTGCCGGTTGGCTTGCAGCAGCGCGTCGAGATCCTCAAGGTGCTCTATCGTGGCGCTGACATCCTCATCCTCGACGAGCCGACGGGCGTGCTGACGCCACAGGAAGCGCATGACCTCTTCGGTGTGCTGCGCGGGCTACGCCAGCAGGGCAAAACGATCATCTTTATCACGCACAAGTTGCGAGAAGTGCTCGAGATCGCCGATCGCGTGACGGTGCTCCGGCGGGGCAAGGTCGTCGGCACGTTGCCTACCGCCGCGACCGATGAGGTGGGCATCGCGCGCATGATGGTTGGGCGCGAAGTGCTCTTGCGGGTGGAGAAGACGCCCGCTACGCCCGGCCCGGTGGCGCTGCGCGTTGACCAGCTCGCGGTGCTGAGTGAGCAAGGCATCCCCGCGGTGCGCGACCTCTCCCTTGAGGTGCATGCGGGCGAGATCGTGGGCATCGCTGGCGTGGAGGGCAATGGCCAAAGCGAGCTGATCGAGACGCTGGCGGGCACGCGCCGCGCGACTGGCGGCCACATCTGGGTCGGTGACCGTGAGGTGACGAATTTGGGCGCGCGCCAGACCCGCGCCGCCGGGATGGGGCACATTCCCGAAGATCGGCGTGGCGCTGGCCTGGTGCTCAACTACTCCGTCGCGGATAATCTGATTCTGGGTCGCCAGCGTAGCGCCCAGTTCTCCAGACGCGGCCTCCTCTTGCGCCTCGCCGCGATCCAGACGTGGGCGCGCCAGCTCATGCGGCAATTCGATGTGCGCGCGCCCTCGGCCAATACGCCCGCACGCGCGCTTTCCGGCGGCACCCAACAGAAGGTGGTAGTTGCCCGTGAGATGGCCACTCAGCCGCGGGTGCTCTTGGCGGCCCATCCCACTCGTGGTGTTGATATCGGGGCCATTGAGTTCATTCATCGGCGGCTGATCGAGCAGCGTGACGCCGGAGCGGCTATCCTGCTGGTCTCCGCCGAGTTGGATGAGATCCGTTCCCTCTCGGACCGCATCGCGGTAGTCTATGAGGGGCGCATCGTCAGCATCGAAGCGGCGAACACAGCAGAGGAGCGGCTGGGATTGCTGATGACGGGCGGCGGGCGCGGCCCCACCGCCAGCGCCCAGGCGCATGCTAGCGGCTAGCGCGTAACACATGGCCCTGGCGCGCCACCGAACCCGCGCTTAGGCCAGTTTGGCCTCTCGCTCGACTTCACATGAGCGGGGCCACGACAGGCTCGACGCCTGGGTACGGTCCTTCGGCTGCCCTCCTGACGGTGGCGCGCATCTCTGGCGCGCATGTCCTGAGCCGTTACCCGTTTAGCTGTGGGAGCGCGGGGGGTTGACTTTTGCCAGAGAGGACGCTATACTCGCACAAGGTGACCGAGCGAGCCACGTCTATATGCAAGCAAGGTTGGGGTATGCTCGCTGTGTTGGTTGCTGTCTTCCTTGGCCACACGCTCCCTATTGTCTGAGGTCCTGAAGAGTTACAGCGTTTATAGTCTGAACTGTGCCGAGTTAGCGCGTGTGCCGCATACCTCCAAGAGCGCCGTCAAGGTGGTGCTTTGGCGCGGTCGAGAGCACTTCCGCACCTATTACACGCAGGATGAGGAGGGACGCTCATGAGCCAGCAGCGGATCCAGCAATGCCCGCTGGGGCTTACATCGGCAGAACTCTCTTCTTGGCGCGCACAGGGTGTAGGGCAGGCGGATGCCAGGCGGATCGAGGCGCATGTGCGGACCTGTGCCGCCTGCCACGCGCACCTCGCGGCTTACGACAGGGTTGATACCGTGCTGCGTACGCAGCGTCTACCCGCCCCTCCTGCTGTTGGCTGGCAATCTTTGCTGCCACAGCTAGGGAAACCCCACGCGGGTCAGACGCCAGCACGCGGGCGCCTGGTTCATCACCTGGCGATTGCCGCGGCGATTTTCCTTGTGGTGGCAGGATTCGCCGGTATCTTCATTCGTCTTTCAGCTAGCGGTAGCGGGCAGGCCACGCCGGCTCCTCTGGCGCTGCCATGGCTGGGAGGAGATGTGCCACGCGCGCTCGCGGATCAATATACGCTGACCAATTGGAACCGCTTGCCGGTCACCGCAAGCGATGGCGAGACGTTCTACGGCTGTGAGATAGCATCAGGTGGTGGTACAGTCCCTGAGGTGTGGGTCTCTCATGATCGCGCTGTTCACTGGAAAATGGTACATGCGCTGCCCATTGTGCGCTCGGATATTCGGCTGTGCTACTTGGTCGTTGATATGGTAAATCCAGCGATCATCGAGGTGGTCGTCGCGTGGCCTCCTGTCGGCAACCGCCCCACTGGCAACGAAGTGGCAAGCTTTGTGAGTTACAACGGGGGCACGAGCTGGCAAGCGCTAGCCGATACACAGGCCTATACGATTACACGGCTGGCAACGCATCAAGAGACCACCTATGCGTTGTTTGGCGGCAGTGGGGGCGCTGAGCCGCATCTGATGGCAAGCGCAAATCGCATGCGGACGTGGCACACCATTGATTCGGCGCTGACGGCTACGGGTCAACGTGTCCTAGACTTCGTAGTTGGTCCAGGCGGCAGTGCTCTTCTCGCGCAAGTTGGAAAGGATGGCACACCGACACGGCAGTTTTGGGCCTCAGGAGACGGCGGCCAAAGCTGGACACGGCTCCCCGCCCCGACCGCGGAGCAATATAGTGTACAAGCGGCTCAGCCAGGGAAGCCCTGGGCGATCTGTGCCGGTCAGTATGACACCAGCCGCGTGGAGAGTGCGCCCAACCGGGTCTTCTGCAGCACTGATGGCGGCCAGCACTGGATCGAGCGTCCTGGACTGAATGGCGCTCTCAAGGTCTCTGTACCTGTTGCGGGTCATCCTCTTGGTAGAGCACCCGCATACCTGGTTGCTCTCGCTGGTGATGGCGCCTTGATCGCCCTAGATCAAGGCCCTACACCGCCTGTGCTCTATCGCCTTGCGGCGGGAGCGCGTGTCTGGCAGTCGCTAGGGCCTTTGCCTTTGCCCGTCGCTGTCGTCGGCTATAGTACGGGACCGGGGTCAGGCATGCTGTGGGTATCAGGGGCAGGGCATGAGCCGGTCGAGCCACAGCGCATGATCTTCACCGCTCGCTATCCGTAGCGGGCGAGAGCGACAAGCCACCAGCAGGCCGCATGCGATCCGGTGTGTTGCTGTGCGCTACAGCACCGAGCATCGGCGCCACGACTTCGCCGGAACGGACCGATACCAGCACCATCCTGTAGGCGCGCGCTGAATATCGTGCGTCGCTGGCCGCGCCTGGGGATCCACGGGCCGCGAGCGATTCCTTGCCCAGCATCCAGGGCTGGCGCGGCTGTCCGCTCCCCCAGAAGCGCTGTCTTCCCTTCCTCGCGAAACCTCTTCCTCGCGACGCCTCTTGCAAGGCGCGCGTCTCCCCTCACGCCTCAGGCAGATTCTCTCGTGTCCAGCGCCCCACTCGTTTGATCGCGTGCGCGTGATGCTCCTTGAGAATCGCGTGGACCTGTTCGACCTCGTCCGCCTTCTTCGCACGCACGTGAAGGACGCTGTGGCCGCGCTGACGCGCAGCGGCGTATTGCTCCTGATCGAGCCTTCTTCAGTGAACAGCCGCTCTGCCGCGCTAGGCTCGTCGGCCAGCGTGCCCGGGTCGTGGCTTTGTTGGCTCGCGTCTGGCTCCGAGGCGTCAGCCGAAGCCGTCGCGAATAGGACGTCATCGGGTGACCAGCCGTTCGCGCGCAACGCGGCAACCGCCTGATCCGCCGATTGCCGCTCATCAAAGACCGCGATCACATAGTGGGTGAAGGGGACTTCCTTGTTCGTATGGGAATCGACCGTAGACATCACCAGTGCCTTCTTTCTTCGCCCGCGAGTCCGTATACGCGACGTATCCAGTCCAGTTTGGTCTCTCTCTCTCGACTTCGCATGAGCGGGGCCACGGCAGGCTCGACGCCTGCTGGGTATAGTCTTCTCCGGCTGCCCTCCTGACGGTGGCGCGCATGTCTGCCGCGCATGTCTGCCGCGCATGTCTGCCGCGCATGTCTGCCGCACATCTCTGGCGCGCATGTCCTGAGTCCGCGCATGTCCTGAGTCGTTATCAGTCTAGCTATGAGCGACGACCGCTAGCAGACGGTGGTTGAGATGGCTGCTGCCCGCGGTCAGACTCCCGAAGAACTGCTCGCGACACGCGTAGACGAGGGGTGGGAGCGGACCGGCACCGGTCTGATGTGGGCGGAGAGATCGGCAGGAGGCAGGAGGCAGGAGGCAGGAGGCGGGAGGCGGGAGGGATATCTGTGAGGCCCGGTATGGTCTGGCTTGGCGCCCCCTTCACCCACGTGCTGGATACATGCCGCCACCGCGGAATGGAGCACTCATCAATGTGTGCTGTAGCTCCCGGCGGATCAACACGACGGCGGCGTCCAGGGAGAGCATCTTCCCTTCGCAGAGGCAGTTGGTCAATAGCGGCTCGCCGAGCGTGGCTCGTAGCCGGTCCAGATCGCGGGCGCGCATCTCGTGCTCGGCGGGATCCATGGGTTCCGGTGTCGCATCGCGGTGGGCGATGGCGGCGCCGTAGAGGCACGCGGCCCGCTCCGGCTCACCACGGCGGCAGGCGAGCGTTCCAACGCGCTCGACCAGCCACCAGAGATAGGTGCCCTCACGCATCTTGCCGGAAAGGTCCGACAGCGCCTGAGTCAGATCATGCCGCGCCGCTGGGATGTCTCCTTGCTCGATGGCAAGGCTGGCGCGGAAGTAGAGGATGCGTGCCGCCATGACGGGACTGCCGAGGGTACGGAAGAGGTGTTCCGCTTCGTCCAGATAGGCGCGGGCCGTCTGTGCTTCGCCTAATCGCCACTCGGCACGCCCTAGCGTGAAGGCGCACCTCGCTGCGAAGAAGGTCGCGTGCTCGCGCGTGAAGAGCTGATAGTTCGGTTTGGTGACCTCAACGGCACGGGACGGCTGGTCGAGGATGATGGAGATCTCACCGACGCTATTCCACGTAAGCCCACGGGAAAAGTCACTCTCGCCCACCTCGCGGCTGAGCGCGAGGGACTGCTCATAGTAAGCCAGCGCCTCCCGCGGCTTCCCCATCTGATAGTACAGCCCACCCAGATTCAGCAGTGGAAAGACCATGCCAGGACGATTGTTGGTCTCGCGCCACAGCGCGAGGCACTCCTCATACAGGGCCAGCGCGCGGTCGTAGTCGCGTAGGGCGGTAACCGAGTTGGCCAGGTTCATTATGGCACCGGCGATGGAGGTCTTGTCGCCCAGCGCGCGCTGGAGCGCCAGCGCAACCTCGCCCGCTTCCCGCGCGCGCTCGAAACGCTCGAGGCGATGTGACATCACCAACACTCCCGTCCAGGCATGGGCAAGCACGAAGTGCTCCTCTTGGCTCACGAGCGTGCCTGCCCGCGTGACGAAGCGTTCGAGCCAGTCCAGCCCTTCCTGGAAGTGGGAATACCAGTCCCAGAAGCGCCGCAGGGTGCTCACCATGCGCAGCCCATGCGCGGTGGCGCCGCTCTCCCATGCCCACGCCAGCGCGGCCCGCACGTTCTCATACTCCATCTCCAGCCGCGCCATCACACCCTCAGCCTGATCAGTGACGTGGAGGTTGATGCGCTCTGTCAGCCCAAGGCAATACGTGGCGTGCCGCCGCTGGGCCTCCTCCCACTCACCCTCGGTGCGCAGCCGCTCCTGCGCGTATGCCCGCAGCGTGACCAGTTGCGTATAGCGCAGTGTGCCCGCGATGTCCGCGTACTGGAGCAGACTGGCCTCCACCAGCGCGGTGAGGCTGGCCAGCAGGGCGTCGCCCGTCACCTCTGACACGATCTCGATCGCGTCCACGGTGGCCCCACCGACAAATACCCCCAGCCAGCGAAACAGGCGCCGCTCCTCCTCAGCAAGCAGGTCATAGCTCCAGGCGATCGTCGAGCGCATCGTGCGCTGATGGTCGGCCAGGTCCCACGGACCCTCCGCGAGCACGCCTAGGAATCCCGGCGCGGTCAACCGGTTGTGGAGTTGGCGCAGTCCGAAAGACCGGATGTGTGCGGCCGCTAGCTCAATGGCCAGTGGCAGGCCATCCACGCGCGCGCAGATGTCAGCCACCAGGCGCCCCTCTTCCTGAGTCGCAATGGTGAAGGCTGGTTGCGCGGCACTGGCACGCTCGAGGAAC
>JADMIN010000739.1 GCA_015478575.1 Ktedonobacterales bacterium
CCTCCTCTAATCTACGCCCTCCTGTCAAACTGGCTTTGCCGCCGTAGAAAAAAAGAGAGAAACCCATCTCCCGCCGCCTGGCCCTATGCGGCGGCGATCCCCTCCATGAGGGTGTCCACGACCTCGGCCAGATATGGCTCAGCGGGCCTGCCTGTAAGATGCCCCGCCAGCACGGCGCCGATCAGCATACGCGCCGTGACATCGGGATTGTGCGGGCGCAACTCCCCCGCGGCGATGCGCGCCTCCAAGTAGCGCGTGAGCAGGCCCAGGGCGATGGCCTGAATCATCTTAAACCCCTGCCGCATCTCGGGCCGCGTGATGAACTCGCGCACGACGATGCGGAACAGTTCCGCCCGCTCAGCCAAAATCTGGTAAGCGCGCAGACTCGCCTGCAGCAAGACCTCCCGCGCCGGGCGATCCCCGGCATTGCTCATGATCTCACTCATATCGGTGAATGGGTTGTCGCGCGCGATAATCGCCCAGAGGAGATCCTCCTTGCTAGCGAAGTAGTGATAGAGCAGCCCCTGCGCGACGCCCGCGGCATCGGCGATGTCCTTGATGGTCGTGCCCTCCACCCCTTGTGCGGCGAATAATCCGCGAGCGGTATCGAGAAGCTGGTTCCGCCGTTCCTGCTTCTGCAACTCGCGCCGGGTCGGACCGCCCACAGGCACCTCATCGGTTGAACGTTCACTCACTTATGTGGAAGACCATACTCCAAAAGCCGTGGGGCTGTCAAGGAGCACCCGCGGCCTATCGTATGCCCGTCATGTGCCCCATCCCCGCGCCTACTAGCCCAAGGAGGAGGGGCATACCCCCGCGCGCGCCGAGGGCCGCCCCGAAGATACCGAAAAGCGCTGCCATCAGGAGGTATGCCGCCATTAGGAGGGATGCCATGCTCGAGCGTCTTATGCTCACGTTGCGCGGCGGAACGGCTGGGTGCGCTGGCCGGCAGTGATCAGCCTATCCAACCGCGCACTACTCTTCACGCGACTCCGCACGCGATTCTTCGCTCTGCCCTGCGTCTTCGGTCCATGGCTCCGGCGCCTCGGCAGGCGCGGCCAGGCGCTCCGCGGCCTGCGCGACGGCGCTGACCAACGTGGCGTGGTCCTCCGACTTCGAGAGAATGCGGATCGAGAGGTGACGCAGCAGCTCGATGAAGACCTCAGGGAATGTGGCCACGTTCGCTGAGAGCACAAGATACTCATGCCGCGCGAGTGCGCCACCCTCGCGGCTCACCGTGCTCAACACCTCGGCGCCATCCATGTTGGGCATCTGGTAATCCAGCACCACCACCATCGGCGCCTCAGCGGCTCGCAGCGCCACCAACGCCTCCACGCCATCGGCGGCTTCAGTGATCGTATAGCCCTCCCGCTCCAGAATCGCCCGCACCAGTTGGCGGATGGCGCTGCTATCATCTACGACAAGAACCTGCGTCATACTCAGACATCCACCTTTCATCCCACGCCTCCTCACTGCCTCCCCTGTCTGAATGGCGAGCGAAGCGCATCGTACCCTCTGCTACAGCAGACGGACGCGAGCCGAAGGAATAACGGATGATCAGCCACCTGGGGGATGGGTACGTGAGCGCGCGGGGACTAGGGTCTGTCTGACGAATGGCAGGAGATGTGCTACCCTGGTTTGGGAG
>JADMIN010000740.1 GCA_015478575.1 Ktedonobacterales bacterium
GCGTAGATCAGTTCGGCGAAGCGCTTGGCGGCGACATCGCCTTCTAGCGACCGGCCCCGTAGCCCCGCCTGCAGGGTGATGGTGTTCTTCGCCGCCACGGTCTGAAAGACATTGGCGAGTTGAATCACATTGTAGGCCAGATCGGGGGCGACGGCATTCTGGTCGAGGACGCCTGGCAACGCCGCGCCGGTGCTGTTCCATCCGTAGCTGGTGATCGCCTTCCAGCGATGAATGTCGATGCCCACGCCGCGTTTGCGGGGCAGGCTGTTGACAAGTGGGGTGATCTGGGGGACCACCACGCGGGCGGGGGCGGCCAGATCGTAGCCGATGAGGCCGGTCGCGGTGGAAATGGAGCGCCGTTGTTGCGCCTGCTGCACGAGTTGGATGGTTTCAGATGTAATGGACCGCTCTTGATCGGCGGCCATCAGCGCGTCGAGATTGACCGTAGGCATGGAGACTCACTTTCACGCCGCACAACTCATGCGCCTGGGAGCCAGGCGGGGCGGCGAAGAGGTAGGGTGGTATACATCATGAGGAAGGATTAACGGAGGCCGTTCTGCTGAGTAATGAGCGCGGCGGCGGCGCGTACCTGATCCAGGGAGGGGATGAGGCCCCGGTGCGCGGCTTTCTCTAACGCGCGCACATCGCCTTCGGTGAAGGCTGCCGTGTCCTGTGGCGCGCCGCCGCGCGTTGTCAGCGCGTCCGCGCGGAGTACCGGGCCACCCCGCTTCTGCTCATGGGCGATCCGCTCCACTTGCGCTGCCACCGTCCCCATCTGGGACGTGAGGGTCGCAAGCTGGTCGTCCACCCGCCGCAGATCGGGGGTCTGCACACCTGCCAGGCGCGCCGCAATCTGGCGCAGTTGCTGGGTCACAGGATCCAGGCGGCGCGTGATCTCGGTTTCCACCACCCGCCGCATGCGCCGTTGCACGCGCGCCTGTTGGACCCGCCCACCGAGCAGATCGGGCGAGCTACCCGCGTCGGTGTCGAGCGCTGGATCGGAGTCATCATCGCCATCCTGATCGGGATCGATGATGGAGAGCAACATCTGGCAGCGCTCGCAGCCACAGGTGCGCAGCAGTTGATCGGTGGCGGCGTGCAGGCCAGATGCCGTGTCGCCACTGATGCGCGCGCCCACCCGCGTCACGGCAGGTTCCGCCACCCGTTGTGGCGCGGGGCGGGCGTTTGCGGGCGGGAGATCGACCGTCTGTGGCGCACGTGGCGTGGCAGGCAGGTAGACCGCCAGGCGCGGATCGTCCTGACCGATAAAGGCGTCGCTGCGCGCCACATAGTCACCCGCCGCTGTACGCTCCATATCAGAAGCGGCGCGGCTATACTGGTGGCCATGCTCGTTGAGATGCACATGAGGTGTGACGCCGTCCCCCGTTCCGCTATGCGAGTGCAGGTGGCGGTGCGCCGCCGTGCCATCGCTATGGTCGTGGTAGTGATCGTTCTCATGCACCATCCCATCGGCATACGGGTGCTTATGTGGCGTATGAGCGTGACCCGTCTCCTGATTCATCTGCGCCTCAATGGCGGCGTGATCGATGGCAGGATACTGCGGCATGCCCAGGTCATTGCCCATCAGGCCTGATTCCGTGCCGATCTCACCAGTGAGATCGGGGGTCGCCACCCGTTCCAGCG